>JAMFST010001375.1 GCA_026225435.1 Labilithrix luteola | reverse complement strand
CACCAAGAACATCCGCGCCAGCGTCACCGCCGGCCTCGCCGAGGACGAGGAGCTCCGTTCCGACATCGAATTCCGCCTCTCGCGCCAGTACAGCGTCATCGCCAGCTACGACAACATCAACGACGTCTCCTCGGCGTCGATCGGGAACGTGGGCGCGGACTTCCGCTGGCGCCTGGAATTCGAGTAGGAACAAGCGCCAAGTTGGGGCGATCGCGAGGCACCTGGACCGGGACTTTCGTCCTCGCGCTCGCGATGCTGGCGGCGTCGACCGGCTCCGCGCGCGCGGAGCCACCGAAGGCGAGCGACGGAGGGCCGCGAACCAGCACCGGGATCATCCCGCTCCCCGTACCGGCGGAAGCTACGCCAAGCAGCGCCAGCGCACTCGCCGTGAAGCCGCCGTCGGCGAGCGAGGCGGCGCTCGAGGGGTCACCGATCCTCGGCGCCGAGGTGATCCTCGAGGACAACCGCTGGAACGACCCGACGCCTCCGCCGCCGCGCGTCGCCGGGGAGAGCTTCTCCGCCGTCGTCGCGCGCCGCGGCCTGCGCGAGCTGCTGGCCACCGGCCAGTTCGCCAACGGCCGGGTCAGCGCCTTCGCCGAGGAAGGGGGTGTGCGCGTCGCCTACCACATGACGCCGCGCAAGCTGATCGCGCGGCTGCGCGTGCTCCTGCGCGGCGCGGATCTCGACAGCGACGACTTCGTCCGCGCCGGCGCGCTGTCGCAGGGGGGCGAGGTCACCGGAGCCCAGCTCGAGGCCGCGCAGACCGATCTGCGCACCTACGCCATCCGTCACGGGTACCCCGAGGCGGAGGTCACCGTCGTCACCGCCGCCACCGGCGATCGGCATCGCGCCGACGTCACCGTGGATCTCACACCGGGCCCGGCGCGCCTCGTCGGCCAGCGCGTCTTCTACGTGACCGGCGAGGGGCACGCGCAGCCCATCACCCGCGAGGACTCCACCGACGGCGCCTCGCAGAAGCTCTTCGCCACCGTGCGCGGCTACACCGTCAGCGACGGCCAGCGCACCGACGAGCCCACCCTCGGCCTCGCCGATCGCGCGCTCGAGCGCAGCCTCCGCTCGTCGGGCTACTTCTCCGCCGCCGTCTCCCACGATCTGATCCGCTCCGACGGCCGCGTGGTGCTGCGCGTGCGCGTCGACGCCGGGCCGCGCGTGCTGGTCCGCTTCGAGGGGAACGAAGCCTACGACGGCAGCGCGCTCGAGTCGGCGCTCGATCTGGGGACCGAGGACGACCGCAGCACTTCCCACCTGGCGCAGAAGATCCACGATTTCTACGCCTCGCGCGGGTTCCTCGACACCGAGGTGACCAGCCGCATGGCCAACTCGCAGGACGACCGCTTCGCCTACCTGTTCTTCCACGTGACCGAGCACCCGCGGGTGCACGTGCAGTCACGCAGCTACCCCTGCTTGCGGCCGGCGGAGATCGCCCGGCTGTCCGGCGCACCGTCGAGCGCCCGCGCCCTCGGTCGCGAGATCGACAGCTTCCTCGAGGACGAGCTGCCGGGCGAGGACATCCTCGTCCCGCCGGATCCCTCCGCGCTCGACGCGACCATCGGCGGTGCACCGACGCCGCAGGTGGCGCCGATGACGCTCGACCCGGACGCGACCTACTTCCCCAGCACCTACGACTCGGCGGCGACGCACCTGCAGGAGCTCTATCGCCAGGCGGGCTTCCTCGCGGCGCAGGTCGGGCCGGTGCAGGTGATCCGCCGTCGCTGCGCCGCGCGCTCTCCGGCCGGCCAGTGCATCCCGGTCGCGCCGTCGGCGAAGATCCCCGACGCCTGCACCTACGACACCTCGAACTTGCCACTACCCGTCGCGCCGCTCGACACGGCGCTGCGCTGCACGCCGGATCCGGCGCACGGGATCGAGTGTGCGCCGTCGATCGATCTGCGCATCCCGGTGAAGCTCGGCCCGCGCACCTCGCTCTACGATCTGGCCTTCACCGGCGTCCGCTCGATCCCGCAGACCGAGCTGTCCAACGCCGCGCAGCTCCCGCTGGGCGTGCCGGTCAACCTGCTCACCCTCGACGACGCCCGCCGCCGCCTGCTCGATTATTACAAGGAGGCCGGCTTCGTCTTCGCCGACGCCAGCTACGTCCTCGAGTACTCCACCGACCGCACCCGCGCCCGCATCCGCTTCGACGTGCGCGAAGGGGAGCAGGTGCTGGTCGATCACGTCGAGGTGCGCGGCGCCAAGGACACCGAGCTCGCGACCACGCTCCGTCGCGTGGCGCTCGTACCTGGCGAGCCGTACCGCACCAGCCTGGTCCGCCTCACGCAGCAGAACCTGGCGACCCTCGGCGTCTTCGGCAGCATCGACGTGCACCTCGCCGACCCGTACATCCCGGCGCGGCGAAAGACCGTCATCATCGACGTCACCGAGCGCGCGCGGCAGTACATCGAGGTGCGCCCGGGCTTCTCCACCGGTGAAGGCCTGCGCCTGGCGTTCGAGTACTCGCACCGCAACCTCGGCGGCAAGGCCATCGCGCTCAACTTCCGCGCCCAGGCGAGCTACCTGCCGACGCCGCTGATCCTCGATCCGACGGTGCGCGCCAACTGGAAGACCCTCGGCGATCCTGGCCTCGCCTTCGACAAGCGTATCGCTTCGCGCGTCACCCTCGGCCTCGTGTTCCCCGAGATCGGCCTCGGACCTCGCTTCCGCGCCGGCATCGACGGCGTCTTCCTCCACGACCTGCAGCGCGACTTCTTCATCACCAAGATCGCCCTCATCCCCAGCATCACCTACCGGCCGATCCGCCAGCTGCAGGTGGTGCTCTCGCAGAGCATCGAGGACAACTACGTCCACATCTTCACCGGCACCGCCGAGCAGTACCTGACCGAGAACGCCGGCAACATCGATCTCCTCAAGCTGCTCAACTACCCGGCCTACGCCAGCGGCGCGTCGGCGCAGCGGGTGGTGCTCACCTGGGACCGCCGTGACAACGCCTTCGACGCGCACCGCGGGACCTACTCGGTCACCGGCGTCGAGCACGTCGACGACCTGCCCCTCTCTCTCCCCGTCGACCCGGAGAAGAACCAGTTCGCCGGGCACTTCCTCCGCCTGACGCAGACCCTCGCCGGCTACATCCCGCTCCCCAAGGGGATCCGCATCGCCGCCGAGGTGCGCATCGGCGCCAACGTGCAGCTCACCCCGACGTCGCAGACCTATCCCGATCGCCTCTTCTTCATGGGCGGACCGGACTCGATGCGCGGCTGGCTCCCCTCGTCGTTCCTCCCGCAGGACGACCTCGACAAGATCAAGCGGACGGCGCAGCTGCCCGATCTGGTCCCCTGCGGTACCAATGGAGCGCCGTGCGGCCAGGGCACCCCCTCCGGAACGCTGGTGTCCAACCCCAACAAGTTCACCCCGGGGAACGACCCGATCCGCGGCGGCAACCTGATGTTCAACCCGCGCATCGAGGTGCGCATCCCCGTGCGTCCGCCGTTGGAGACGGTGGTCTTCCTCGACTCGGGAAACCTGTGGCGCGACGCCAGCTACCCGTTCGACGCGGGCAAGTTCCCGCTACGCGTCAGCGTCGGCACGGGCATCCGCGTGCAGACGCCGGTGGGCCCGCTGGCGCTCGACTACGGCATCAACCTCACGCGCCACGCGGCGTACGAGGACTTCGGCGACATCCATTTCGCTATTGGGCTGTACTGAACGACAGCGTGACGTGGGCCGAGGCCATGCCGGTGTCGGCGTCGTCGACGTGCTGCATGGAGAGCTGCGACTCGATGCAGGTGCGCATGCCGGGCAGGCCGAGGTCGCCGTCGAGGTGCGCGCGCGAGACCTCGTTCTGGTCGATATCGAGGACGAGCACCGCGGTGCCGGCGACCGCGGTGCCGCGCGCGCGCAGGCCGGCGATGTAGCAGCGGTCGAAGCTGACGTGGCGGAGCAGACCGTTGACCGAGCGGGCGCTGACCCGATCGACGTCGACCTTGCCCACGGTGACTCGCCCGCGCTCCGGCGCGAAGACAGCTTGCGGCGGCGGGGCGGGCGCAGGTGACGGAACCGGCACCGAGAGCGGAGCGACGGCCAGCGGCGCCGGGGTCGGCGCGACCACCCGTTCACTGGCGGTGACCGTCGGCGCCGCCGTGGCACCGACGGCGGGCGACGCGTTTCCGGTCGCGTGCGTCCGCGCAGGTGCTGCGGCAGGTACCGCGACGGCCGCGGCCTGCGCCACGGTGCCTCCCGCTCCCGGAGCCAGGGCAGCGGGTGGCGCAGCCGGAGCGTCGAGCGTCCCCGTCGCCGGGGTGGCCGCCATGCTCACCGGCGGTTCGGTAGCCAGCGGCGCCGAAGCCTGCGTCAGCGCCGTCGCCGACGCGGCGGACACCCGCTCTCCGTGCGAGCGCAACAGAGCCCACGATCCCACCGCGAGGATCCCCGCCGCCACGGCCCCCACGGCGAACAGAGCTGCCCCGCGACGCGATCCTTCCGACGTCGACGGCCCGCTCGTCGGCGCCGTGGTCAGCGACGGACCGGAGATCGATGGCGCCGACATCGCCGCCGGCAGCGAGTGCCGCGGCGGCGGCGTGAGGCTCCCGCTCGCCCGCGGTCGCGTCGACGTGCGCACCGACGCCTGCTCGAGCGCGCTGCGCACCATCTCCTGGCGCTGCGTGGCCGAGTCGTCGAGGAACTTCGCCGAGTAGGCCGCCACGTCGGCGGCCGTGGTCGGCGTGCCGTTCTCGTGCAGCGCGGTCTCGAGCGCCTCCTGCAAGAGAGCGCAGGTGGTGATGCGCTCGTTGCGATCGAAGCGCATCGCCGCCTTGAGGATCCCGCGCACGTTCGGCGGCACGGT
>JAMFST010001374.1 GCA_026225435.1 Labilithrix luteola | reverse complement strand
GCCGCGGCGGGCACGGCTCCGGGGCGGAGAAGGCGCAGCGAGGGGCCGCGCGCGTCGACCACCGTCGACTCGATCCCCGCCCACGAGGGGCCGCCGTCGAGCACCAGGTCCACGTTGTCGCCGAGCGACTTCACGACGTGCGCGGCGCTCGTCGCCGAGAGCGACTGGTACCGGTTGGCGCTCGGCGCGGCCAGCGGGCCGGCCGCCGCGATGAGCGCGCGCGCCAGCGGATGCGAGGTCGCCCGGAGGGCCACCGAGCTGCCGCCGCCTGTCACCTCCGCCGGCACGCTCGGCCCGCGGTCGACCACCAGCGTGAGCGCCCCCGGCCAGAAGAACGCCGCGAGCCGGTCGGCCGCCAGGGTCCACGTCGAGGTGAGCTCGCGCGCGTCGCTCGACCCGAGCACGTGGACAATCAGCGGATGCCCGGGAGGGCGCCCCTTGGCGACGAAGATCCTCGCCACCGCCGCCGGGTCGAGCGCGCAGGCGCCCAGGCCATAGACCGTCTCGGTGGGGAAGGCGACCAGGCCGCCGCCGAGGAGCACGCGCGTGGCCTCGGCAACGATGGCCGGATCGGGCGCGTGCGGGTCGACGGTCAGGACGCGGGGCATGTCACTCGTGGCGCAGCGCTTCGATCGGATCGAGCTGCGCGGCCTTCTTGGCCGGGAAGAACCCGAACGACACGCCGGTGAGCCCGCTGACCAGGATGCTCACGGTGAGCGCCACCGGGTCGACGTGCAGCGGCCAGTCGACGAACATCCCGACGCCGAAGATGGCGAGGATGCCGATGAGCGCGCCGGCCAGGCCGCCGATGACCGCCAGGACGATGGCCTCGATGAGGAACTGCGTGCGCACGTCCGCCTCGCGCGCGCCGATGGCCATGCGGATTCCGATCTCCCGGGTTCGCTCGGTGACGCTGACCAGCATGATGTTCATGACGCCGATCCCGCCGACGAGGAGGCTGACCGCCGCGATCATCGCCAGGAGCAGGGTGAGCGCGTTGTACACCGTCGCCTGGATCGCCTGGAACTCCTTCTGCGTGCGGATCTCGAAGTCCGGCGCGCGCGTGCCTTCGATCTTGTGCCGGTCGCGGAGGATGGAGTCGACCTGCTCCTCGGCGCGGTCGCTGGTCTCGGCGCTGGTGGCGGAGATGAAGAGCACCCCGGCGAACCCCGGCGTGGTCTTGAGGATGCGCGAGCGCATGCTGCCGATGGGCATCGCGACCATGTCGTCCTGGTCGCCGCCGAAGGGCGCTTCGCCCTTCTTCTCCAGCATGCCGAGGATGCGGTACGGGTACCGGCCGATGCGGATGGTGCGGCCGACGGGGTCCTCGTTGCCGAACAGCTTGTCGCGCACGGTGGTGCCGATGACGCACACCTTCGACTTGGTCAGCTCGTCGTGCTCGGTCCACATCTCGCCGCTGTCGACCTTCCAGCTGCGGATCTCGAGGAAGGGGATGGTCGTCCCCATGACCGAGGTGGACCAGTTGTTCTCGCCGGAGACGACCTGCGCCTGGGTGCGGAGCGTGGGGGCGACCGCCTTCACGCTGACCGCGTCGCGGGCGATGACCCGGCCGTCCTCCTCGGTCAGACGGAAGCCGCTCCCCTGCGCCCCCTTGGCGCCGGAGACGGCGGAGCTCTGGGGAAAGACGAGCATGAAGTTGGAGCCGAGCGACTGGATCTGACCGCCGACCGAGTCGCGCGCGCCGGCGCCGAGCGCGGTGATGGTGACCACCGAAGCGACGCCGATGAGGATGCCGAGCACGGTGAGCGCGGCGCGCAGCACGTTGCGGCGGATCGAGCGGATCGCCAGGCGCACGCCGGTGGCGGTGCGGAGGAAGCCGGCGATGCCGGGGACATTGGCCAGGTTCATCGCGGTCATTCGACCCTCAGCGCTTCGATGGGATCGAGCTTGGCCGCGCGCCGCGCCGGCAGGTAGCCGAACGCCAGCCCGATCCCCCCGCTGGTGCCGACGGCCAGCGCCGCCATGCCCACGCCGGGGGTCATCTCCCAGTCGAGCGCGCGACCGAGCAAGGTGACCGCCGCGCCGCCGACCACCATGCCGACGATCCCGCCGACGAGGCTGAGGACGACCGCCTCGACGAGGAACTGCAGGAGGATGTCCCGCTCGCGCGCGCCGATGGACATGCGGATGCCGATCTCGCGGGTGCGCTCGGCGACGCTGACGAGCATGATGTTCATGACGCCGATGCCGCCGACGAGGAGGCTGATGGCGGCGACGCCGAAGAGCAGCAGCTCCAGCACCGTGGCGATGCCCGCCTGCGTCTCGCGCATCTCCTCCTGGGTGTGCATCTCGAAGTCGGGGTCGGCGCCGTCGGCGATGCGGTGCCGCTGGCGGAGGATGCTCGCCACCTGCTCGGTCGCGCGGTCGACGGTGTCCTCCGAGGTCGCGCCGAGGATCAGCTGATCGAGCCGGCCGGGCGAGGTGTGCATGATGCGCGCGCGGAAGCTGCCGACCGGCATGAGGATGCGGTCGTCCTGGTCGTCACCGAAGGTGCTGGTGCCGCGCGTCTCGAGCAGACCGATCACCCGGTAGGGGAAGCTGCCGATGCGGATGACGCGGCCGACCGGATCGGTCTCCGCGCCGAACAGCTTGTCGCGCACGGTGTTGCCGATGACGCAGACCTTCGTCTTGAGCTGCTCGTCCGACTCCTGCCAGAGCTCCCCCTTGGCGATCTTGAACTTGCGGATGGGGAAGTAGGCCAGGTTGGTGCCGATGAGGGTGGTGCTGACGTTCTGGTCGCCGCTGACCACCTGCCCGCTGGTCGACAGCCAGTAGGCGACGCCGGAGAGGCTGACCGCCTCGCGCGCCAGCGCCTTGCCGTCGTTCTCCGTGAGGCGGCCGGTGGCCTTGCTGCGCGCGCCGGAGGTCTGCGTGGAGCGCGGAGTGACGAAGATGCCGTTGGCGGCGAAGCTGTCGACCTGCCCGCCGACCTGCTTGGCGGCCCCCTGGGCGAGCGCGGTCACCACCACCACCG
>JAMFST010001373.1 GCA_026225435.1 Labilithrix luteola | reverse complement strand
TCATGCTGACCACCGAATCGCAGCCGGAGCTCCTGCGCAAGGCCAAGGAGCGTGGCGCCAAGGGCTGGATCGTCAAGCCGTTCAAGCCGGGGCTGCTCGTCGCCGCGGTTCGCAAGCTCGTGGCCTGACCCAGCTCATGGTCGACGACGATCTCCTGGCGGCCTCGGTGCCGCCCCCCTCGCCGCGCGCGAAGCGCTCGCTTTCGCGCGCGCTCTCCTGGGCGGCGCTCGCCGGCTGGAGCGGACTGGTCCTGGTGGCCGGCGCGTACCTCCTGGCCGCGCACGAAGCACCGTTGCCGCAACCGGGGAGCGCGGCGCTCGCCGCCGACGTGGCCCAGCAGCGTCGCCCGGAGGAGCGCGGACAGTGGCTCGCGCTGCACGCGCTCTTCGCCGAGTGCGGCTGCTCGCAACGTGTCGCCGAGCATCTCCTCGCGCGTCACCCCATGCCCGGTATGCGCGAGCGCGTGCTCTTCGTCGGGGAGTCGCCGCGCGCCGACGAGCTCGCGGCCGCCGGCTACGAGGTCGAGAAGCTCGACGAGGACACGCTGCGCGATCGCTACGGGTTCGAGGGGGTGCCCGCCTTCGCCCTGGTCGCACCCGACGGCGGCGTCCGCTATGTCGGCGGCTACACCCGCACGAAGCAGGGCAGTGACTTCGTCGACGTCAGCGCGACCGCGGCGGCGCTGCGCGGCGAATCCACCCATCCGCTGCCCATCTTCGGCTGCGCGGTGAGCCGCGCTCTCCAGCAGCGGCGCGATCCGCTCGGCCTCCTCTGAAACGAAAGCGAAACCAGACCGCAATGCTCTCCAAGATGATGGCTTACGTGCTCCTCCCGAAGGAGATCTCGTCCTTCGAGCGCCAGCACCTCGCGCGCATCAATCGCATCGCTATCGCGGTGCTCCTGGCGCACGTGGCATTCATCCCCGTCGTCGCCGCCATGTGCGGGACCAGCGTGGTGCGGGCGGTGCTCTACACGCTCTTCGTCGCCGCCGGCCCGGTCCTCGCGTCGCACGTGCTGTCCAATCCGCGCCACCTCGCCCGCGTGGTCGCCTTCAGCGCGATGGCCATCTGCGGCCTCCTGATCCACTTCGGCCAAGGGCCGATGCAGATCGAGATGCACTTCGAGATCTTCGTGGTGGTCGCGCTCCTCGCGGTCTACGCCGATCCGCTGGTCATCGTGGTGGCGACGCTCACCGTCGCCGCCCATCACGGGCTCGTCTACACGCTCTTTCCGCGCAGCGTCTTCAACTACGAGGCCTCGGCCTGGACGGTGTTGGTCCACGCCAGCTTCGTCGTCGCCGAGTCAGTCGGGGCGATCTTCGTCGCCCGCGGCTTCTTCGACAACGTCATCGGCCTCGAGAAGATCGTGGGCGAGCGAACCTTCGAGCTGAAGCAGGCGAACCTGGAGATGGCGCTGATCCTCGGGAACTTGGACCAGGGCTTCCTCGTCGTCGATGCCAATGGGCGCATGGCCCAGGGTCGCTCGAAGATCCTTGACGTGTGGCTCGGCGAGAGTCGGCCGGAGGAGTCGCTCTGGGCCTATATCGGGCGGGTCGATCCCTCGGTGGCCGCCTGGGTCGAGCTTGGCTGGCTGGAGATTTTCGACGACGTCTTGCCGATGGAGCTGAGTCTCGAGCAGCTGCCGAAGCTGCTGGTTGCCGGCGCTCGCACCCTCTCGCTCACCTACCGCCCGGTCGAGGACAGCGCCTCCAAGCTGCTGGTGGTCATCTCCGACGTGACAGCACAGCGGGAGCGCGAACGAGCGGAGGCGGAGCAGGCGCAGCTTCAGGCCGGCTGCGCGCTCTTGCTCAAGGACCGAACGAGCTTCCGCGACTTCCTCCAGGAGGCCGACGGCCTGGTCCAGGCCATCGGTGAGGCCGGTGAGCTGCGCACGGAGTCGGGTCGCCGCTACCTTCACACCCTCAAGGGAAACACGGCCGCCTTCGGACTGGCGCGCATGAGCGAGCAGTGTCATCTGCTCGAGGAAAAGCTCGAGTCGTACGACGACGTGGCGCTCGAAAGCGAGGTTCGTGACCTTTCCGCGAGCTGGAAACGCCTGGCGACCACCTTCCGTGGGATCCTCGGCGACGC
>JAMFST010001372.1 GCA_026225435.1 Labilithrix luteola | reverse complement strand
CGGGTACCAGCCGACGCTGTCGACGGAGATGGGCGCCCTCCAGGAGCGCATCACCTCGACCAACAAGGGCTCGATCACCAGCGTGCAGGCCGTCTACGTGCCCGCCGACGACCTGACCGACCCGGCGCCGGCGACGACGTTCGCCCACCTCGACGCGACCACCACGCTCTCGCGTGATCTCGCCTCGCTCGGCATCTACCCGGCCGTCGATCCGCTCGACTCGACGTCGACCATGCTCGACCCGCAGATCATCGGTGACCGGCACTACGCCGTCGCCCGCGGCGTGCAGCAGACCCTACAGAAGTACAAGGATCTGCAGGACATCATCGCCATCCTCGGCATGGACGAGCTGTCCGAAGAGGACCGCATGGTCGTCTCGCGCGCGCGCAAGATCCAGCGCTTCCTCTCGCAGCCGTTCGCCGTCGCCGCGCAGTTCACCGGCCTCGAAGGCAAGCTCCTGCCGCTGGCCGAGACGATCTCCTCGTTCGAAGAGCTGCTCGCCGGCAAGTTCGACGACGACTCGCAGTACCCGGAGCAGGCTTTCTACCTCGTCGGCGGCATCGAAGACGTGAAGAAGAAGGCCGCCGAGCTCCTCAAGAAGGCCTGAGGATCGAGCTCCCATGGCCGACAAGATCCAGCTGGAGATCGTCACCCCGCGAGGCAAGGCGCTCGACCTCCCGGTCGACGAGGTGACGGCACCGTCGGTGGAAGGTGAGTTCGGGATCCTCCCCGTGCACCTTCCGCTGCTGGCGGCGCTGCGCGTGGGCATCGTCTCGTACCGCCAGGGTGGCGAGACCAAGCGCGTGGCCATCGGTCCGGGCTTCGCCGAAGCAGGGCCCGACCGGTTGACCATCCTGACCGACGAGTTCCAGGAGAAGGACAAGGTCGACCCGGTCGTCGTCCGCAAGGACATCCACGAGGTGCAGGCGCAGATCGCCAAGCTCGAAGGGCAGCCCACCGAGGTGGACAGCCCGGCGAAGGAGGAGCTCCGCGTCCTCATCATCAAGGAGAACTGGCTCGCCGCGCAGCTCGAGCTGTACGGCGATCCGCCGCCGGCAACGACCCGTCCGCACGAGGAGTTCGGCCCCCCGCCGCCGCCGCCGGAGGACGAGGTCCCGACCGACGAGGACGGCGCCTCCAGCGACGCCTCCACCCCGAACACCAAGACGAACTGAGGCCGCGTGCGTCCTCTCAACGTCGCCATCGGCGCCGCCGCCACGGTCCTCGCGATCTACGTGGCGGTGCAGTCGGCCCCCTTCCGTCCGGTGCTCTACGTGGAGCCGGACGGAGCGCCGATTCCTGATGGCGGCACGCTGGTGCTCGACGCCGGATCTCCCGATCCGACGTCGATCGCCGCCGGCGCAGCGGCCACCTCCCTCGGCGGCACCATCAGCGACGCCGGGACCATCGCGCTCGGCGATCTGCCGGTGCCCGACCTCTCCGGCCTCCCCGGAAACGACAGCGACGGTGGCCCGATGCTCCTCGGAGCCGGCGCCCCGCGCGGCGTTCGCTTCGGCGTCATCCTCGTCAGCTACGACGGGGTCGAGACGCTCAACGGCGAGCACGCGGCCAAGCGCACCAAGGCCGAGGCCAAGGCGCTCGCCGACAAGCTCGACGAGGACGCCAAGGGGGATTTCCACGGCGCAGTGCAGCGTGGGGACAATGGCTCGAGCGACGATGTCGGCCGCGTGCCACGCGGCGTGCTCGAAGCGAACACCGAGTACGCGCTCTTCAGCCTCCCGGTCGGCGGCGTCAGCGCGGTGGTGGACACGCCCCGCGGCTTCTGGATCGCCAAGCGCCTCGAATAGTCGCTCACGAATTCGCAGTCCTCTGCTTCTTCCCTGAATTAAGCTGCCCGCCCAAGGAGACTCCCATGGCCACCATCGACATCAGCAAGGCGCACTCCCTTCCCCTCGCCGAGGCGAAGACCAAGGCCGAGGAACTGGCCAAGGGCATGCAGTCGCGCCTCGGGCTCGACTACAAGTGGGAGGGGGACACCATCCACTTCCACGCCCCCAGCGGCACCGCCAAGGGGACCAAGGGCGAGGTGGCCGTCACCGACAAGGCCGTCCGCGTCACCGTGGACCTGCCCTTCATGCTCCGTGTCATGAAGGGTACAATTGAAGAAAAGATTAACGATCAGCTGAAGAAGATCCTCTGAGACGCTCGCCGGCGCCGTGACGCCGGCCGTTCGAGCGCCGGCGAACCGCGGCGACCGGGATCGGAGCGCAAGGGATCGAGGGCGGCGACGCGCGTGGCTGTTGTACGCTCGCGTCTGGCCGCCTATGGTCCTCTGAGCTTATCTCCCCCCTCACGCGCTGGGCGAGCACCAAACGGAATGTCGGATCTCACGAACCGCCCCTCGGATACCGACCTCGCCTCCGGCCATGGCTCGGACGATCCGCACGCGCCTCCCGCCGAGGATAGCGAGGCGTCCATCGACGCCGACGACATGCTCGAGGAGGACGACGAGCACGTCCCCGTCGACAACATCTCCGGCGTGACGCTCGAGGACAACGAGCCCGAGGAGCCGGGTGTGCCGCCGGACCTCGAGCGGACACATGCCTCCGTCGTGGCCCTCGATCCGGGGGCGGAGGTGGGCGAGCCACTCGAGACGGTGGAGTCGCTCGATGCCCTCGACGACGCCGAGGACGTCGAGGTGGTGGATGAAGCCGTCGTCTCGATCGAGTCCGACGAGCCGGCCGCGCCGGATGCGCCTGTCGATCACGGCGCGCAGGATGGGCACGAGGGGCCTGCCGAGCCGGCCGCGCCGATCGCGGCGGCGGATTTCGACGAGGACCGCACCCTGCGCCCGTCCCGCCTCCCCGGTGGTGACTGGTCGGCGCCCGCAGCGGTCGATCCGGTGCAAGTGCAGGAAGATCTGCGCGCCGAGTCCGAGGCGGCCGACGGAGACCCCACCCGGGTCGCGCGGTTGCTGGCCGAGATCGGCGAGTCGGAGGAGCGCGCCGGCAACGAAGCCGGGGCTGCGCGCGACTATCTCGCCGCCTTCAACGCGCGTCCGGAGTTTCGCGAGCCGCTCGAGGCGCTCCTGCGCGTCCTCGACCGCCGTCGCTCGCTGAAGAACCTGCAGAAGCTGACCGAGGCGCTGGTCCGCTCGGCGGCGTCTCCCGAGGAACGAGTACGGGCGCTGGTGGCGCGAGCTGCCCACCAGGAGGACCACGAAGGTCAGGCCGACGAGGCGCTGGTCGGTCTGCTCGAGGCGCTCGAGACGCCGGCACGGGTCGAGGAGCTCGCTCCGGCGCGGCTGTCGCTGGAGCTCGTCGCCGCAAAGATCGGGGACGAGGCGGCTCGCTCGCGCGCGCTGTCCGCTCGCGCCGCCGATGCCGGTCACCCGGTGTGGCGCGCGCTCCTGCAGATCGACGCCACCACGCTGATCGCGACCGCGAACGAGACGACGGCGGCGGAGCTCGAGGAGGCGCTCGGGAAGCTGGAGGCGCAGCTCGAGACCGCGGGGCCGGCGACGTACCTGGTGGCCCTCGCCCTGGAGCAAGTGGCCAATCACGACGGCAAGGCGGAGCTGGTGCCCGTCGACACCGACGAGCGCCGGCTGCGGACACGCGCCTACGCCACGGGGCTCGACGTGCAGGCCGAGCTGATCTTCGCCTCCCTGTCCGAGACGACACACGGCGAAGGCGGTAACCCGGGCGACCGCAGCGGCGTGCCCCGCTCGGACCGGACGCCGACGCACATGGTCGACGCCTGGCTGCGCGCGGCCGAAGCGCATGCGCGCGGTGGCGACGCGGAGACGGCTGCGGCGCGGCTCGATCGCGCTCTCGAGGTGGTCGCATCCACCGGCGCCAACCCCGCCGAGCCGGTCGAACCGGCGCTCCTGCGCACGCGCATCCGGCTGGCCGATCGCGCGGGCGACACGCAGAGGGCCGCGGAGCTCGCCGAGCTCGGGCTGCACCACGAGAAGGACGCCAAGCTCGCCGCGGCGCTGGCGACGCGGGTCGCCTCGCAGGCGCTCGCCGCCGGTGACCTGCCGCGCGCGCAGGACGCCCTGACCCGGGCGCGAACGGCCGACGCGCACTCGATCCCGGCGCGCGGGATGCACCTCGAGGTCGCGGCCAACGCGCTCGGAACCGAGGACGAAGACGGCACGGGCGCGGCCGAGCAAGCGGCGACGCTGGCGGCCGAGCTCGAGCTGCTGGCCGCCGATCTCTCCGACGACGCCGCCAAGGCCCGCGCTCTGTTGCTCGCGGCCTACGTGCACGGCGCGGAGACGGGGAACCTGACGAAGGCGCGGGCCGCGCTGGAGCAGGCGAAGGACTACGGGACCGATCCGCGCACGGTGAGCCGCCTCGGGCGCGTGCTGGCAGCGCTGGCGGGGGACCGCGACGCCTACGCGTCGTTCACCCGCACCCTCGTCGACGAGGGGAAGAGCGACGCGGCCGAGGATCGGGCGGCGACGGCGAGCGAGCCGTCGTCGCTCCTCTTCGAGCTGGTTCGTGAAGCGCTGGTGGCGCAGAAGGCCACCGAGCCGGACGTCGCGGCGCTGCTGCGGGAGCTCGGGGCGGCGCCGGGCGGCACCTGGCTCGCGCGCGTGCTCGAAGGGTTTCTCCCCGGCCTCACCAGCGGCCGGCGTCGCTGGGCGCTCGAGGAGCTCGCCCGCGAGGCGAATGATCCGGATCTGGTCCGCGGGCTCACCCTGGTGGCGGCGATGCGCGCCCTGGCGGCGAGCGACGCCGAGGGGGCGATCCGCCAGCTGCGCACGCTCCATCACGACGATCCGTCCGATCCGCTGACCACCGCGCTGCTCTCGGATCTCGAGCGCGGAGCGGGCGATCGTCCGGCGGCGGCGAAGGCGGCGGCGGCCGCGGCCTCCAAGGTCGACGACCCGGAGCTGGCGACGGCGCTCCACCTCGAGGCGGGGCTCACCCGGTGGCTCGAGGGGGATCGCGAGCTCGCGCTCGAAGCGCTCGAGGAAGCGGCGCTCACCGGTTCGGCGGGAGGCTCGGGGGATGGCGCCCGGCTGGCGCTCGCCTGGGCCTCGCGCGGCGTGAATCCGCAGTCGCTGGATGCGCGGCGCGTCGCCATCCAGCGCAGCCTGGAGGCGGGCGGAGACGCCGGGACGCTGTCGCTCGAGCGCTTCGCCACCGAGGTGGCGCTCAACGAGGACGAGGCGGCGCTCGATGCGCTCCGACGCGTCGAGGGGGACAGCAACTTCGATCTGCGCCTCGCCGCAGCGCTCGCCCGCCTGGTGTGGCCGCGCGGGCAGATGGACCTCGAGGCGGTGCGCCTGTCGACCGAGCTCCTCGAGCAAGCCGGGGGCGAGGCCAAGCTGGTCGCCGTCACCGAGGCGGCGCGGGTCGCGCGCGAGCTCGATCCCGAGACCATCGTGACGACCGCGGAGCGCTGGGTCGAGGCGGGCGGCGGGCTGACGGCCTCGCTCGAGTGGCTCGCCGGCTCGATGCTCGTCCGCGACGTGGAGGCCGAGCTCCTCGCGCGGCGCAAGATCGCCGAGCAGCTGGGGGAAGCGGCCGCCGCGGCGGTGCCCGGCGGCGCGGCCATCGCCGGTGACGTCGAAGAGGCGGTGCTCGCGAGCGCCACGATGCTGGAAGCGGCCTTGCACCCCGAGCGCCGGCATCCGTTCCTCGATGGCAGCTCGCACGCCGTTCGCCTGATGAACCTCGAGCTGTCGCCGCCGGGCTGCGATCCGGTGCGACGCGCCGCCGCGCTGCTCGATCTGGACGACGCTCTCGGCGTCGAGGCCCGGGTCGACGGACGCATGCTCGCCGGCTGGTCGGAGCTCGCCGCGGGAGATGCCCAGGCG
>JAMFST010001371.1 GCA_026225435.1 Labilithrix luteola | reverse complement strand
GGTGGACGCCATCCTCGAGCGCTATCCGGATGCCGTGCTGCTCGGGCTCACCGCGACGCCCCAGCGCGGCGACGGGCGACCGCTGACCCGCTTCCGGGCGCTCATCCAGGGGCCGTCGAACCGCTGGCTCACCGGCGAGGGCCACCTCGTCCCCTGCGACGTGCTTGCCCCCGCGCAGGTCGAGGAGCGCGGCCTCGCCGCCGATCCGGTCGACGCCTACGAGCAGCACGCGCGCGGCACCCGCGCCATCGTCTTCGCCGCCTCGATTCCGCACGCGCGCGCCCTCGCCGCGCAGTTCACCGAGCGCGGGTACCCGGCGGAGCTCGTCATCGGCGAGACGCCGCGCACCGTGCGCCGCGCCGTCCGCGCCCGGCTCCAGGCCGGGGAGATCAAGGTGCTCGTCGGCGTCGGCGTCTTCATCGAGGGGTGGGACGAGCCGTCGATCGAGACGGTCATCCTCGCCCGCAAGTTCGGCGTCACCGGCGCGTTCCTCCAGTCGATCGGGCGCGGCCTGCGCCCCGCGGCGTGGACCGGCAAGACGCGTTGCACGGTGATCGACCTCTACGGCGCGGTGCTCCTCCACGGGCTGCCCGATGAGGATCGCGTGTGGTCGCTCGAGGGCGCCGCCGTCCGACGCACCGAGGCGATGCCGGCGCTCCAGCGGTGCAAGGAGTGCTTCGCCGTCTTCCGACCCGCCGCGCGTTGTCCGCGGTGCGGCGCCGTCACGCGCAGCGAAGGCAAGCTCCCGCGCGTGCTGTCCCGCCGCGAGCGCCTCGAGAACGTGAGCGCTCTCCCTCAAGCCGAGAGAGACGCTCGGTACCTCTTCACCCTCGTGCGCGTCGCGCTGCGCATGGGCAAGACCGCGGACGCCGCCAACGGGTGGGCCGCCAAGAAGTTCAGCGAGCGGTTCGGCCGCTCCCCGGAGGCTGCATGATCCATCAGCGTCGTCTCGAGACCACCATCCAACGCGAGATCGAGATCCGGCTCGGCGCCGAGCGCGACCTCCTTCTCCTTCGCAATTCCGTGGGTGAGGCGCGCCACGTCGCCGAGTCGGGCCGCTCCTACTTCGTGCCCTACGGGCTCGGCGTCGGCTCGCCGGACCTCGTCGGCATCCTGCGCCTCACGTCCGGTGTGGGCCGTTGGTTCTGCCTGGAGATTAAGACCATGGGGGGCCGCGTGGAACCCGAGCAGACCAAATGCCACAACGTGTGGCGCACCTTCGGCGCCTACATCGAGGTGGTGCGCTCCGCGAAGGAGGCCTACGAGGCGCTCGAGCGCGCGCGGGTGGAATCGTGAAGCCGCAGTGCCAGCCGTTCTGTCGCATCTGCGACCGCGACGCGCGCCACGACCTGCGCCACGACCTGCGCCACACGCCGTTCCTCTACGGCTGCGCGTTCTTCTGCCGGCGGTGCGCCCAGATGGCTGCGGTGCGTGCGCCGCTCCTGCGCGTCGAGTTCGAGGCGATGCTCGCGCTCAACCTGCCCCCGATGGTGGCGCAGATGGCGCTCTGTCGCCGCGGCGTGGCCATGCCGTCGAGGCCGTCGTGAGGTGCCCCCGCTGTCTGAAGGCACGCGAGGAGGAAGGACTCTGCCCGACGTGCATCGAGGAGCGCGACGCCATCGTCCCGCCGCTCGACGTCGAGGCCACCTTCGGCCGTGGCGGTCCGCTCGCCGGCGGAAACCCGGCGTACGAGGCGCGCCCGGGTCAGGTGCGGCTGTCGCGGGGCATCGTGGATGCCCTCGCCGGCGGGCGCCACCTCTTCGCTGAAGGCCCGTGCGGCATCGGCAAGAGCAAGGCCTACGGCGTGCCCGCCGCGCATCTCGCCGCGCACGGCAAGCGCGTCCTCATCGTCACCGCCTCGATCGCCCTGCAAGAGCAGCTGGTGAAGAAGGACCTGCCCGATCTCCAGCGCGAGCTGGGGTGGGGCTTCGACTTCGCGCTCTTGAAGGGGAAGAGCAACTACCTCTGCAAAGAGCAGCTCGCCGATGCCGTGAGCGACGGCCTCGCCGGCCAGGATGTCCTCGACTACCGCGCGATCCTCCAGTGGTCGAAGGCGACAGCGAGCGGCGACCGGAGCGAGCTGACCATGCGCCCGTCCGATGGCGTGTGGGGCCGCGTGTCGACCACCAGCGACGCGTGCCCGGGGAAGAAGTGCGCGAGCTTCACCACCTGCTACGCGACCCTCGCCCGCGAGGAGGCCGCGTCCGCGGGCATCATCGTCACCAACTACCACCTGTTCTTCCTCAACATGGCCATGGGCGGCGGCATCCTCCCCGCGGCCGACGTGGTGATCCTCGACGAGGCGCACGAGGCCACGGACATCGCCCGCGAGCTCCTCGGCTTCCGCGTTGGGGAGTACGCCTTCCGCAAGCTCGCCAACGACGCGGCGAAGCGCGGGTGCGGCGCGGTCGCCGAGCAGCTCCGGAGCGCGGCGCGTCTGTTCTTCGACCTCGTGCTGCGCTTCCACGACTCGGGCCATTACAAGTCGCTCCTCCGCTGGGCGGCGCCGCTCGATACCAGCGGCCTCGAGACCGCGGTGAAGGGCTACGTGGACGAGTGCGCCAAGTCGCACCTCGTCGACTACGCGCTCCGCGCCCTCATCAGTGTCCGCGACGCGGTTCAGGTGAAGGACCCCAACTGCGTCTACTGGATCTCCACCAAGGGCGAGGGCGACCAGCGCCGCGCGCAGCTTGAAGCGCGCTACGTCTCGGTCGCGCCGGTCCTGGGGAAGCTGCTCTGGCCCGCCTACGCCTCGGTGGTGGCCGTCTCGGCGACGCTGACGACGGATGGCCGCTTCGACTTCGTCCGCAAG
>JAMFST010001370.1 GCA_026225435.1 Labilithrix luteola | reverse complement strand
CGACGTCCTGACGAGCGATCTGGCGAGCTTCGTCCGTGACCTGGAAACCGCGGGTCTCGTGGCGGCGCGAGGGTGATGTCTGGCGCGCTGGAAGATCACGTGCTGCACGCCGGCACCTGGCTGGTCGTCCGTGCACTTCCGTGGAGTTCCGCGCTGCGGGTGGTGACGACGATCGCCCGCGCGATTCCTGTGTTCGCAAGTAACGAAGAAGCAAGGCAGAGCCTCCAGCGCCTTCGCGGCGGCACATGCCTCACGCGTGCGCTGGTGACCTCCGCCAGGCTTCCGGGCAGCGAGGTCACGTTCGGCGTCCGTCGTGGAGGCGGACGTGTGCTCGCTCATGCGTGGGTAACTGTCGCCAGCGCGGAGGATGAAGGTGCAAGAACCCCACTGATCGCGACGGACCCGGCGGGCGACGTGATCTCGGCTGTCGATCTTGCCGCGATCAGCCGCTAGAGTGACGGTGGACCTTTGAGGGACTTGCCATGACGCTCATGAAGATGCGATTTCGCTTTGCGGTTGGAGTGGGGACGATTCTCGCCGCCAGCATCGGTGTGGTCGCATGCGGTGGTGACGACACGACCGTCGGTGAGCCTTCGGATGCCGGTACGGACGGCACAGTGATCGGCGACGGCGGCGGCAAGCTCGACGGATCGAGCGACGCGACCGTGGGCGATGGCAGCACGGACGCCGGCGACGCCAGCTCCGACGGCGCCACCGATGCTGGCGATGCCGCGCCCTTGTCCATCACTGCGGAGCTGACCGATTTCCAGAACCAGCTCGCCGCCGCCTACTGCACGAAGTTCGCGACTGCGTGCGCGGCCGCCGATGCCGGTGTCGTGAACGTCGCTGACGGCGGCACCAGCTGCGTGTCGACCATCAGCTCCGGCACCACGCCGGTCTACCAGGGAAGCACCAACGGATACGACGACGTGAATGCGACCTCGCGGGGCGACATCTCCTTCAACAACACGACCGCCCGCCTCTGTGTGACCGAGATCTCGGCCGTCGACTACGGAAACATCTCCGCCGCTGCCTACAAGCAGGCGACCCACGACTGCTTCACGGTCGTGCAGGGGAGCTTGCCCCAGGGCGCGGGGTGTTACGAAAGCATCGAGTGCGCGTCCAACCTGTACTGCAAGAAGGGCACGTACACGGGGGCCGAGCCCGACGCGGGAGCCGACGCGGGTGACGCAGCCGCGCCGCCGGCCTTCACGGGGGCTTGCCAGGCGCTCGAGGTCGCGGGACCCACCAACACGGGAACCGTCTGCAACGACTATCCCGCGGGCGACTCGTGCTCGTACCTCGGCGTGCCGGGCACCGCCTTCTGCGACTTCAACTTCGCGGACATCAACGACGCCAATCTCTACTGCCAGCCGACGGCTGGCGGCACGGACGGACAGGGGTGCACCCACGACGTCGATTGCGTCAGCGGGCTGTGCGACCCGCACAACACCGTCTGCGTGGAATCAACGTCGAACTACGTGTCTGATATCTTCTGCGGCTCCTACCCGTGACAGCAACGGGTGGCTCGTCTCCGAGCGCCCGACGATGAGCATGAGAGCGAGGGCCACGGCGATCTGGACGATCGCGCGTGGCCCTTCTCTTTTGTCGGACGGAGCGTCGAGCGTCGGCCTCGCGGCGATGCGCGTCGCCGAGCGGATCTTCCTCGCTGGCGCTCTGGTGACGGCGACCAGCGATCTATCGCGCGCCGCGGTGCTCGCAGTCGTCACGACTGCGCTTCACGGAGGCAGCTCCCTTCTCGCCGTGCGGCTGCGTGTCTCCCGCCGCGTGACCATCGAGCTGCGGGCGGCGTCTGCCGTGCTGGCAGCGGACCCGGCGGTGCCGCTCGAAGGGACCGATCTCGATCTCTTCGCTACCTTCCACGAGGGGACGGAGCTCTTGATCCGGTTGCTCGTGGACCTGATCCCGGCGGCGTTCGGCGACGCCGTCGCCGTGCTTCTGCTCGTTGGTTTCGTGGTGAGCCAGGTCCCCGCTGGCCACTTCGCGGTCTTCTCGTCGGTGCTGTTCATCGCCGCCGGCGCCGCCGTCATCGCTCGCCGGCTGACGGCCACGCATGCGGTCAGGGCTTGGGAAGCGAACGGACCGGTCTGGCGGCAGCTACGTGCCGTGCTGGGGGCGCGTGAGGAGCTGGTCGCTACGGGCAGCACCCGAGCGTCGGAGCGCACGCTGGCCGAGGCGCTCTCACGCTGGGCGCGCGCCGAACGGACGTACCGATTGCTGGCCGGGCTCACCGGCCGCCTTCCCTGGGCCATCGTGGGGATGGGGGTCGGGCTCGCGTTCCTCGCGTCTCGCCGATGGGGGGGTGGCGTGGACGTTCTCCGCGAGTGCACCCTCTTCGCCGGGGTGGGCGCGCCGCTGGCCGCGCTCGCCGCAGCGCTTCACGAGGCGACCAAGTCCGAGCCTGGAATCTCGCGTTTCATTCAGCTCACAGGCGCGCCCCCGGCGGTCGGAGAGTCGTGGGCTGAACCGCCTTCGCCGCCACGCGAGGTCGTCGCGCGCGAGGTCAGCTATCGGTACCCAGACGGCGCCCGCAACGCGCTCGACGGCACGAGCTTCGTCTGGCGCCAAGGCTGCGTCCTCGGTATCGGCGGCGTGAATGGCGCCGGCAAGTCAACGCTGTTGCGGCTGCTTCTGCGGTTGGGTCAGCCTTCGGCGGGAAGCCTCACCGTGGACGGCGCCCCGTGGGGGAGCATCACCGACGCCTCCTGGCGCGCAAGCGTGGCCTACGTCGCGCAGGTTCCGTACATCGACGAGGAGATGGCGGTACGAGACTTCGTTCACCTGCTGGCACCCGACGCCGACGATGCGGCGCTCGAGGCGGCCCTGCGCCGGGTGGGCGTGTGGGACCGTCTCGCGCGCGACCGAGAGCCTCTTGCCGTGCCCCTGCGCGTCCTGTCCGCAGGTATGCGCCAACGCGTCGTCCTGGCGCGCGCGCTG
>JAMFST010001369.1 GCA_026225435.1 Labilithrix luteola | reverse complement strand
GGTGAGCGCCCCCTCCAGCTCCCGCAGGTGATCGTTCTCGAACACGTCGAGCGCGGCTCGCTGGTGCGCGGCGCAGGCGAGCACGAAGTACACGTCGCTCACGTGCAGGCGGCGGAGCGCCACCGCGACGTCGATCTCCGCCTCCAGGCGCGCCGCGAGCGCCTGGCCGAGCTGCGCGTCGTCGACCTGCAGCGCGGGCCAGGCCCGGCGCGCGCTGGCGGCGACCTCGTCGAGCGCAGCGCTGACCTCCTCGACATCGACCGCCAGCTCCGGCGATCGACCCGCGAAGAAGGAAGCAGCGAGCGCGTCCACGCCCCTTATCTGTAAGCCGCCTCGAGCTTCCGGGCGAGCGCCATCACCTGCTGCTCCGAGCCGGGAGGCCCCATCACCTGCACCGACCGCGGCAACCCGTCGTCGAAGGTGCCGAAGGGGACGGCGATCGCCGTCGCGTCGACGAGGTTTCCCAGCTTGCAGAAGGCCTGCAGGTGCGGCGTGAATTCGGCGCGGCCATGACGCGGCGCCGGATAGGTGAGCGTCGGGCTGACCACGAGCCCACCGTCGCGGAAGGTGCGCGTGGCGCCGTCGCAGACCTGCTGCCGCTGACGATCCGCCTCGACGGCGTCGCGGAAGAGCGTGCGGTTGCCGATCTCGCACAGGAGGAAGTTGAGACCGGAGACGGGATGCAGCCGTCGATCGAGCCGCCCCCCGGACGCGAGCCCGAGGACGAAGGCCGACCAGCCCGCGCCGAGGGTCATCTCACCGAGGTCGCGCATGTCGCCGAAGTGCGCGCACAGGTAGCGATTGAACACCTGCGTCGCCTCGCGCGGCGCCGGCAGCTGGTGCTCGTGGGTGTAGGTGACCTGGGCGCGGTCGAGCGCGCGGGTGACGTCGGCGGAGAAGGTGCTCCAGGCGCCCGTGGTCTTCTTGTCGGGCGCGTAGATGACCGCGGTGCTCCCCAGCTGCGGCAGCGGGATGGGCACGCGCAGCTCGGGGGCGACGGTGCGCACGGCGTTCACCACCCGGGCGCAGTCGTCCACCGTGCGGGCGATCGGCCCCCAGCCGAGCATCGAGCGGAAGATGTCCGGCGAGCGAGGAAAGTGCTGCCCTTCGAGCGGCCAGGCCTCGCTCGACAGGCGCAGTCCGACGACGCCGCAGCAGGCCGCGGGCATGCGGATCGAGCCGCCGAAGTCGCCGCCCCAGTCGAAGACGGCCATTCCGCTGGCCACGGCCGCCGCCGCCCCGCCGCTGCTCCCGCCCGCGGTGCGCGTGGGATCGCTCGGGTTGAGCGTGCGCCCGCCGACGTAGCTGGCCGCTTCACCGGCGAAGGCGAGGTCCGACAGGTTGCTCTTGCCGACGAGGACGGCGCCGGCCTTCTGCAGCGCGCGGCTGATGGTCGAGCTGCTGTCGCTGACGCGCGCGCGATGGCGCCACGAGCCACCGGTGGTCACGTAGCCCTCGACGTCCCAGGTGTCCTTGAGCGAGTAAGGGACGCCGGCCAGCGGCGCGTCGTCGGGGGCCGACGGATCGCGCAGCGGCGGGTCGAGCACGAGCAGGAGGGCGCGCAGCCTCGCGTTGTCGTGAGCGATGGCGCGGCGGGCGCGCTCGACGGTGATCTCGGGCTGGTGGCGACTCTGCGGATTCATCGACGAAACAACCAGTAGTTAGCAGACTTTGGGGGGGGATGCGTGTAAGGCCGTGGCGTGCGTGTCGGTCCCGTCATCGGCGAGATCTTGCTCGCTGCGCTGCTTGGCGCGGCCCCCGCCTCCGCGCAGACGGAGCAGGCTCCGGAGAGCGACCGGCCCTCGGGCCTGGCCCAGTCGCTCGGCGCGGTCGACACCGAAGGCGCCGACGACACCCGCGCAGCGGCGCTCAGCCCCTTCGACGTGCGCCGCGCCTTCACCGGCAGCTCGCTCGCCGTCGGCTTCTTCCAGGCGCGCAACACCTCCACCGATTACGCCCAGCGCGGCTGGGAGCTGCGCCTGGGGCGCGAGATCGAGCTGCGCCACCAGCACCTCTTTCTCCTCGGAAACAGCGTCAGCAGCTTCCGCGCCTTCGACTCGAAGAGCTTCTCCTTCGTGCTCCTCGCCCCCGACGTGACCGGCGGCGTGTACGTGGGGCCGATCGAGCTCGGCGCCGGCGTGTCGCTCTCGCTCGCCAGCTTCGACGATTTCGACACCAAGTGGAGCGCGCAGTCTCTGTCGCCCCGCGCGCACGCCGACGTGGGCCTGCGCTTCGGCGGGCTGCGCTTCGCCGCGCAGGTGTTCGGCGAGGAGTACTGGCGCTGGTTCGGTGACGACCGCCGCATGCGCGGGTTCGCCTTCAGCGTGTCGTTCGATCGCGCGCCCTCGCTGTGACGCCAGGAGCCAGCGCTAGAGCCAAATGGCCGTATTTCTTGTTGTCGAGCCTCCTCACCCTTGGCTAGACAGCTCCTCCAGACGTTCCAGGAGATTTATCCAAATGTTCAAGAATGCACTCGCTCTCGGTGGCCTGCTCGTCGCGGTCGTCGGCAACACCGGCTGCGCCTTCGCCCCGACCGGCGCCCCCATCGGCGGCATCTTCGCCAGCACGATGACCAACTCGGCCGTCACCTCCAACCCGCTCGGCGCCAAGACCGGCGAGGCGTGTGCGATCTCCATCCTCAGCGCCGTCACCATCGGCGACGCCTCGGCCACCACCGCCGCTCACCAGGGGGGCATCACCAAGATCAGCGTCGTCGACGCCCAGGACTTCAACGTCCTCGGGATCTACTCGTCGCACTGCACCGAAGTGAAGGGCGACTGACCGCGCGGCGGGGGGCGGAAGGACGGGTTCTTGACTTGACCGACGAGTGGCTCTACTACGCGTGCCCTCACGGCAGAGTTCAACATGGCTCTGAGCCGTTTGCTTTTTCATCCAAGCGTTTTCACGAGGGGACACTCCATGAAGCTTTCCATCGCGCTCGTTCTCGCAGCATCGGCACTCGGCTCGGCTCTGACCGGCTGCTCCTACGGCGGCATCGCCACGGCCGGCGACAAGGTCGTCATCACCCGCAACGACGGATTCCTCTTCGGAATCCTCCGCAAGGTCTACGTCTGCAAGGTCGCCGACACCGGCGTCACGAGCTGCCAAGAGGGCGAGGCTCCCTGAGCGACTCGCTTTTCGTCGATTGCCTCACACGCCGGGCCGCTTCTGCGACCGGCGTTTTTTTACGCCTGCGGCTCGCTGCCTGCGGGGCGGCTCTGCTCGCCCTCGGCGCGTGCCTCGCGGGGTGTGACACGCCGAGCGACGCCAACGCGAAGCCTGCTCCAGGTCTCGCCTACGGTGAGCCGATCGGCATCCTGATCGAGGCGCACCCGCCCGTCCCGGCTCTCGCCGTGAGCGTGGCCATCAGCAAGGGGCGCGATCCGGGCCCCTCCGTCGGGTCCCTCGCCGCAGCGTTGCGCGCAGCGTCGGCCACCTGCCCTTCTCTTCTCCATGCGGTCTCCGCGGGGGAGACGGTGCGGCTCGAGCTGGGAGCACGCGACGGCGCCTTCGAGCCCTGGGGTGCACCGACCGAGCGAGCCTCCGGATGCATGGGCGGCGCGCTCGCGGGCAAACCGCTGCAGATGGACAAGCCGGACCGCCTCGACCTCGTCGCCGACATCAAGCTCGGTGCGACGCCGGCAGCGGCGGACGCGGGGCCCTCGGTCGCAAGATGAGGGGCGCCCCGCTCGTCGCCGCGCTCCTCTTCGCGGCGAGCCGCGCCTCCGCGCAGGTAGCCGCGCCCGAACCGCCTGCACCGGTCGCACCGGAGACGCCTCCGCCGGGGGTTCCACCGGGCGGTCACTGGGTGTTCGTGACGACGGATCCCGCCAAGCCCGGCGCTCCGGCCGCCAAGCCCGCCGGCGCGAACCTCGCCATGCTGCACCCGGTCTTCGAGCACGACACCACCTGGGACCTGAACATCGACGGAGCCTACGGGCGCTACTTCGGCGACCGCGACGCGTGGACGGGCTTCGTCCGCGCCCGAGCCGGCGTGCTGTTCATCCGCGCGCCGTACTTCAACGCGGTCGGCGTGACGTACGAGTACTCGTCTCTGTCGAACGCGACCTTCGGCATCCAGGCCGAGCTGCTCAACCTCGAGTACGGAGTCTGGGCGCAGGTCGGCGGCCTGCTCGACGTGAGCGGCCACCCGGGCGCGATGGCGGCGGTCGGCTACAGCTTGCTCGGTCTCGAGGCGCAGGTCCGCTCCTACGACGGGCACGACGACGAGCACGGCACCAGCGTCGCCCTCTACGCGAAGCTCCGCATTCCCGTGAGCATCATCGCGCAGATCTTCCGTCCCAAGCCCCCGCCCAACTGAGCCCGGGGCGTTCGTACAAAGCTTTTACGATCGTGCGTCGTCGGGTCGCGGCTTCTTCGCAGCCTCCCGTTTCTCATTTCGGCTAGCGTCCGCCGCCATGGCTTCGCTGCACCTTCGAGCTCTTTCCGTCGCGCTGGCGGCCGTCCCTGTTGCCTACATTGCCGAGTCGGCGGTCACGGAGCACTGCGCGCGCGCGGACGTGCCTCACTACGACATCGGCTTCGGCATCGGGCCGTCGAAGCGCTTCCTCGGCAACAAGCCGGACGGCGGTGACGACTCGTCCGTCGGCGGCGCCGCGCAGATCAACGCGGACATCGCCATCGCCCCCCTGTTCCGCGTCGGCGGCTACTTCGACTGGGAGGTCTCGCCGCCGCCCACCGGGGATGTAAAGTACATGTACTCGTTCGGCGGGCGGGTGAGCTTCGCGCCGCCGCTCGAGAGCCAGCGCCTCAAGCTCTCGTTCTTCGCCGGTCTTGGCTACACTGTCGTCTACACGCACAGCTTCAACGAGACGATCCCGCTGCAGAACAGCCAGGGGGAGCTGGTGGGCACGCCGGCGCAGCTCTCGGGGGTGAGCGGCAGCTTCTTCGAGATCCCGTTCGGCGCTCGCCTTTCGTACAACGTACGGAAATCGTGGAACTTTTTCACCGAGCTGCGGGGCACGTTCGGTTTCGACTTCGGTGCCACCTTGTACAACTTCGACGACACCGGCGGCCGGCCGGGCCGGGCGCTCGGAGGGATGTCAACCGCGACCGGAACCGACAACGACGGGACGGACGCGTTCGGGCTCGCTCTACTCTTCGGCGTCGAGTTCGACCGCTAGAGGACCTACTCTGGCGGCTTCGTATGCCCGAGCGACCGCCGCGCCCCGCCAGTCCCGTCGTCGAAGCCGAGACCTCGCGCCTCGGACCGCGCGCCACTCCGCCGATCGATCCGGCGCCCGAGCCGCCCGAGGTGTCGCAGCAGAGCGAGAGCTCGCTCCCGTCTCCCGGCTGGATGTCCGGACCGCTGGCAGCGTCCGCATCGGCGGCGCTGTCGTCCTCCGGCGGCTCGCCCGCCATCTCCAATCACGGTAGCGACGGAGACAAGCTCTCGAGCGGGCGCCCCGGCGACAAGCGCAGCAGCCGCCCCAGCGGGCGGCCGGTGAACGAGCGCGTCGGGGAGATCGTCGCCGAGCGCTACAAGATCGCCCGCCTCCTCGGCGAAGGCGGAATGGGCGCGGTGTACGAGGTCGAGCACACGCACATGCGCAAGCGGTTCGCGCTCAAGGTGCTCCACGCGGACATGAGCCGCCTGCCGGAAGTGGTGGCCCGCTTCGAGCGCGAGGCCATGGCCGCCGCGCACATCGATCACGTCAACGTCGCCGCCGCCACCGACTTCGGCAAGCTGCCGGACGGCTCGTTCTTCCTCGTCCTCGAGTACATCGAGGGGCGCAGCCTGCGCCGCGTGATCGACAAGGAGGCGCCGCTCGAGCCGGCGCGCGCGCTGCACATCGTGCGGCAGATCGCCCTCGCCCTCGAGCGTGCCCACGCCCTCGGCATCGTCCACCGCGATCTCAAGCCGGAGAACGTGATGCTCGTCGAGCGTCCGGGCGAGCCGGAGGTGGCCAAGGTGCTCGACTTCGGCATCGCCAAGGTGCCGCTGGGCGAGCTGCTGAAGAACGGCGAGTCGCACGCGCAGCCGGTGCTCACGCAGATGGGCATGGTCTACGGCACGCCGGAGTACATGGCGCCGGAGCAGGCGCTCGGGCAGGAGGTGGACGCGCGCGCCGATCTCTACGCGCTCGGCGCCATCACCTTCGAGCTGCTCGCCGGCGTGCGCCCCTACGAGGCGGACAGCAAGGTCGCGCTCCTCGGCATGCACGTGACCGCGCCCATCCCCACCATCGCCAGCAAGGCGCCGGCCCACGTCGCCGAGCGGCTGGCGCCGTCGATCGAGCCGATGGTGCGTCACCTGCTCGCCAAGGAGATGGTCGATCGCACCGCCAGCTCGGTGGCGCTGATCGAGGATATCGACGTCGCGCTGCGCGAGATGGGGGCCACCGTCGCGCCGCTGTCCGGTCCGTCGACCGGGCAGATGAACCGCGGCGGAGGCTCGGGCAGCACGCCTCCGCGCTCGCTCGGGCCAGAGGAGGCGGCGATCGCCAACGTCTCGAAGACGCAGCGCTTCACGCCCGTGCAGCAGCTGGCCCCGACGGAGCTGCCACCGAGCGCGCCGCACCCGCAGAGCGCGGGAGTGGGCGGCAAGTGGGTGGCGATCGGCGCAGCGGCCGCGGCGATCGCGCTCGTGGTCGGCGCGGGCACGGTGTTCACGCTGTACTCGCATCGCATGCACGCGGACGACGCGCTCGCCGACGGAGGGACCGTGGCGACGGCTCCGTCCGACAGCGCGCAGGCCGCCACGACCGGCGCCGCCAGCGGGACCAGCCTGGTCCCCGAGTCGAGCGGGGACGCCGGAGCCGGGCTGGTCGACAGCGCCGGCGCGGCCCAGCATCGCGCCGCCGCCATCGCCGCGGCGCAGAGGAAGCAGTGGGGCACCGTCGTCAACGAGGTGGCCGCGGCCGTGCGTGCCGATCCCAGCGCCGTGCAGGACGACGCTCTCGTCGGGCTGTTGCGCGACGCCGCCCTCGATCCGAAGGCGCGCGAGAGCGCCCTCGGCCTCGCCGTCACCATGGGGAGCCGCGGCGGTGGACTTCTGTACAACGTCGCCTACAGCTCGTGGTCGAAGCGCTATCCCTGGTCGCAGGGGCGCGCCGCCACCTTGCTGGCGACCGATCCGATGCGTCATCAGGTGGCGCCCGAGGTGGACATCGCGCTCTCGCTGCGCGAGCTGCAACCGGCGCGCACCTGCGATTCGCCCACGCTGTATCCGCGCGCCAAGGAGGTCGGCGACGACAAGGCGCTCGCGGTGCTGCAGGGGCTGGCGGCGAACAAGAAGCTCGCCTGCCTCCACCAGGACAACGGCCTCGATGACACCATCACGGCCATCAAGTCGCGTCTGGCAGCGGGGGCCGGCAAGAGGCCGTGATCGTCGTCTCGAAGTCCGGTCTGAACCTGACCGGCCCGGAGATCGAGCGATACCGGGTGGTGCTCATCCCGCAGCACATTCGCGTCGACGGGATCGAGCACCGCACCGACCAGCCGCCCCCCTTCGCGCTCGTCGATCGCTGGGTGCGCGAGG
>JAMFST010001368.1 GCA_026225435.1 Labilithrix luteola | reverse complement strand
GTGGTGACGAGCGCCGTCGTCAGCTCGCGCGCGGCGAAGGCCATGACCACCTCGGGTGCATCCAGGCGGCGCTGCAGGTGCTCGGTGTGCCCGAGGAACTCGGCGGCCCCCGGCGCCCCGGAGCTGGCGACCGACTCCTTGTTCGCGGGACCGGTGACGAGCGCGTCGGCCTGCCCCGACGACACGAGATCGCAGGCGGCGTCGATCCACGCGAGCTGCGCCGCGCCGCCCTTCGGCGTCGGTTTGCCCGGCGTGCGGTCCGCCTTCAGCAAGCTCGGTCCCGGCTGGAGCACCGGGAGCGAGAGCGACGGCATGTCCCAGGCGAGCGCGGGATCGTCGATGCGAACGAGGCGCGACGGCTCGACGCCGGTGGCGTTGGCTGCGGCGCGCAGGTTGGCGAGATCGCCCACCAGCAAGATGCGCTCGCGCGGACCGGCCGTGGCTGCCGCACGCACCGCGACTTCGGGGCCGATGCCCGACGGACAGCCGACCGAGAGCGCCAGACGCACCACCGACGGGGTTCGCGGCGCCAGCCGCACCAGCGCGCCGCGCGCCTTCGACGTCGTCGCCGTCACGAGCCTTCGCCCGCTTCCGGCGCGCGCATCTTGTAGCCGGCGCCGCGCATCGTCTCGAGCGGGAGCGCATCGCCGATCTTGGCGCGCAGGCGGCGCACGTGGATGTCGACGGTGCGCGGTCCGCCGCTGTAGCCACGCCCCCACACGCGCGCGAGCAACGCCTCGCGGGAGAAGACGCGCCCGCGGTGCGCCGCGAGGAACGACACCAGCGCGAACTCCTTCGCCGTGAGCGTGATCGAGCGGCCGTCGACGGTGACCTCGTGGGCGACGCGATCGACGAGCAAGCCGCCGACCTTGGAGCGCTCCTCGTTGGCGAACTCGCTGCGCCGCCACTCGAGCGCCCGGATGCGCGCATAGAGCTCCTCGGCGCGACAGGGCAGGACGAGAAAATCGTCGAAGCCGCTCGACGGATCGAGCCGCGCGATCTGCCGGTCGCTGATGGCCACGATGACCGGCGCGTGCTCGAGCGGCACGTGCCGCCGCAGGTGACGCAACGCCCCCACGGCGATGTCCGGGCGCTCGCCCACCTCCAGGATCACCGCGCGGAGCTGCCGCTGCACCGCCGAACCGCCACCGCCCGCGCCGGTCACGTCCTCGTCGTGCGAGCTCTCCTCCACGTCCCAGATGCCGCGCGTGTCCACCTCGGCACCGAGCTGACGCAGCAGCTGCGCCGAACCACCCTCACGTTCGATGGACCACGGATCACCTTCCGCCTCGCGATGACCGACCACGAGCACGAAGCTGGCGATGCGTGAGACTCTCCGCGGCGTGCTCACCCGATCTTGGTGCCACCCACGGTGATGGCGCTGATCTTGATGGTGGGGCAGCCGACGCCGACCGGCACGCTCTGCCCGTCCTTGCCGCAGGTCCAGATGCCGTCGGAGATCTCCACGTCGTTGCCGAGCATGACGACCTTGCGCATGATCTCCGGCCCGTTGCCGATGAGGTTCACCCCCTTGAGCGGCGCGGTGATCTTGCCGTCCTCGACCAGGTAGCTCTCGGTGAGGTTGAAGACGAAGTCGCCGTTGGAGATGTCGACCTGCCCGCCACCGAACTTCTTGGCGTAGATGCCCTTCTTGACGCTCTTGAGGATCTCCGTCGGGTCGTGGGGGCCGGCGGTGAGGATGGTGTTGCTCATGCGCGGCATGGGGGCGCAGGCGAAGCTCTCGCGGCGGCCGTTGCCGGTCGGGCTGATGCCGAAGTGGTTGGCGCTCATGCGGTCGTGCAGGTAGGCCGACAGCTTCCCCTTCTCGATGAGCGTGGAGTGGCGCGGCTCGTAGCCCTCGTCGTCGACGTTGATCGAGCCGCGCGACTGGAGGAGCGAGGGGTCGTCGATGACGGTGCACAGGTCGCTGGCGACCTGCTTGTTCATCTGGCCGGTGTAGTTGCTGGTCCCCTTGCGGTTGAAGTCCGCCTCGAGGCCGTGACCGACCGCTTCGTGAAGGAGGATGCCGCTGTCGCCGGGGGCGAGGACGACCTCCATGGTGCCGGCGGGCGCTTCGACGGCGTCGAGCATCCGGATGGCCTGCGCGGCGGCCTGCTCGGCGTGCCACTCCGGCGTCTTGCCCTCGAAGTAGCCGAGCGTGGTGCGACCGCCGCCGCCGGAGGATCCGTCCTGGCGCTTGGCGCCGTCCTCGGCGACGGCGCGGATGCCGAAGCGGAGGAGCGGCTGGACGTCGTGCGCCGAGCGACCGTCGCTGGTGAACATGAGGATCTCGCGGATCTCCTCCGAGAGGCTCGTCTCCACCTTGATGATGCGCTTGTCGAAGGCGTGCGCCGCCTCGTTGGCGCGGCGGAGCAGCTCGCGCTTCTCGAGGCCGGGGACGTCGAGCGTCACCTTGTCGAGCTCGTAGCGGCGCGGAAGGGTGATCGCCTTGGCCGCGACGGGCAGCTTGGCGCCGCCGCCGGTGGCGATCTGCGCAGCGGTCTCGGCCGCGCGCTTCATCGAGTCCCAGTCGAGCTGCTCGACGTAGGCGTACCCGGTGGCGTCGTCCTTCTGCACGCGCACGCCGAGCCCCATCGAGACCCCGCGCGAGGCGCTCTTGAGGATGCCCTCATCGAAGACGAACCCGCCGGCGGCGCGGTACTCGAAGAAGAGGTCGGCGTAGTCGCCCCCCTTGGACAGCGCGATGCCGAGCAGCTTCTCGGCCATCTTCGCGTCGATCTCCGAGGCGCCCGCTTCGGACGACGCGTGGGGGGAGAACGGAGCGCGATAGAGGGAGGACCGGGTGCCCGAAGGGGACGAGAAGCCGGGCGGAGAGGCGACGGACGTGTTGGCCATTCAGGCCACAGGCTAAGCCCTGGGAACGGTCACGTCAGCATCGAGCGTGAAGACGGCGAACGAGAACGGTGCATTTGGCCTACAGTCTCCTGCGGATGGCCCTGTTTCCCTGGTTTCTCTGGCTTCACGTGAGCGGCAACCTCGTCTGGATCGGCAGCACGATGGCCGTCGGATTCCTTCTTGGTCGCGCACCGGAGCAGGCGCGCTGGCTCTATCTGCGCATCGTGAACCCCGCTCAGCTGGTGGCCATCGTCTTCGGCCTCGGCATGTTGCTGATGGATTTCGGGCACTACATGCACCAGCACTGGATGCACGGGAAGCTGTTCGTGGCGCTCATCGCCATCGGGCTCACCCATGTTCTGGGCGCTCGGGCTCGGCGGCAGACCGCAGCCCTGGGCGGGGGGGCGGGTGAGAAACTGTCGAGCAGTAGGCAACCGGACGCGGTTGGCGCTAACCTCACGCTTGCGTTCCTCGTTTGCGCCGTTCTCGCGGTCGCCTTCGTGACCGTGCTCCGGACGATGATGTCCTGAGAGCGGCTCACAGTGCGTCTCCCGAGCACCTCCGCAACTCGCCGCCGCCGCCCCCGCCCGATCCGTCGTCCACCTTTCGAACCTCGAGCCAACAACGTCCGTGGCGATCAACCGCGAAAAGGTGCTCGAAGCCGCCCAGAAGTTCTACGAGAAGAAGAAGTACGACAAGGCGCTCTTCGAGTATCAAAAGATCATCCAGGAGGATCCGAACGACGCACGGATCCTGCTGAAGGTAGGCGACCTCCAGTCGAAGATGGAGGCGTACGCCGACGCCGTTGCAACCTACGAGAAGGTCGGCAAGTTCTACGCGGCCCAGGGCTTCGCCCTCAAGGCGATCGCGGTCTACAAGCAGATCCGCGAGCTCATCGCCAAGCACGTCCCCCAGCTCGAGGACCGCTACGGGCACATCGCCCCCAAGCTGGCGGAGCTGTACCAGCAGCTCGGCCTGGTCAGCGACGCGCTCGCCGCCCTCGACGAGGTCGCCACCAAGCTGCAGCGGCAGGGGAAAGATCGCGAGGCGATCGAGACCTTCCGCAAGGTCGTCGAGCTCGATCCGACCAACCCGCTCCCCCACCTGCGTCTCGCCGAGGCGCTCTCGCGCGGGCAGGACATCGAGGGCGCGGTCGAGGAGTTCAACCTCGCCGCCGGCCTCCTGGTGAACCTCGGTCGCCGCGACGACGCCATCAAGGTCTACGAGCGCCTGCTCCATCACCGGCTCGATCCGGAGAAGGCGCGCAAGGCGGCCGAGCTGTACCTGTCGCGCGGGCAGCCGAACGACGGGATGCAGGCGCTGGCGAAGCTCCAGATCTGCTTCCAGGCCGATCCGAAGAACCTCGACACGCTGCAGCTGCTCGCGCACGCCTTCTTCGCCATCGGTCAGGCCAGCAAGGCCATCGAGGTCCAGAAGGAGATGGCCCGCATCGCCCGTGACTCGGGCGACACGGCGCTCTTCACGAGCATCGTGAACCGTCTGCGGCAGCAGGCGCCGAACGACGAGACGGTCGTGCGCATGGCCGCGTCGGCGAACCTGCACGCCAACACGGCGCCGGTCGGCTTCGAGCCGCGCCAGGCACCGCCGCCCGCGCCGCCGCCGCGCGCCATGCCGACGGCGACCATGAACGTCCCGGGTCCCTTCGGCCCGGCGCAGACGGGCCAGCAACCGCAGCACCAGCCGCCGCCGATGCGCGCGCCGACCATGTCCGCGCCGGAGGTCAACGAGGTCTCCTACGCCAGCGTGCCGCCGGAGGAGCTGGAGGAGCTCGAGTCCTACGAGGATGCCGAGGATCTGCAGGCGCAGCAGCTCGAAGAGGAGCAGCGTCAGCAGGACGAGCACGACCTCGCCCACGCCCGCCGGCAGCCGCAGCACCACGACCTCGACGGGCACCAGTACGGCGGCGTCCCGTCGGTGCCGCCCCCCTCGCCGGGGACGGCGGCGCGCATCGCCCAGATCCTCGCCGACGCGGCCTCGTTCCGCCGCGTGCGCCTGTACAAGAAAGCCATCGACACGCTCCGCGGCGGCATCGAGCTCGATCCGCGCAGCCTCGAGCTGTACGAGACGCTGCGGCAGGTGCTGTACGAGGCGCGCCAGGAGGACCAGTCGATCGACGTGGGGCTCCGCCTGGCCGCGCTCTACGTCGATGCGCTCGACGGCGACAGCGCCGCGCGCGTGCTCCAGGACGTCCTCGCGCTCGATCCGCATCACCCGCGCGCCCTCGAGATGCTCCACGAGCTCGGCTACGAGCTGGCGCCGGAGGAGGACGAGCAGGTGGAGATGGTCGGTGACACCACCGACGCCATCCAGATCCCCGAGGGCATCGAGGACTACGGCGAGCCGCAGTCGGATCCGAGCCACGGCGCCCTCCCCTCCTACGACCTCGAGGAGATGGGCCCGCGCGACGTCTCGCAGCGCTACGATCAGCAGCGACGGGTCACGGGGCGGCCGGTCACCGGCGCCTTCGACGCGGTCGACGATCCGTTCCTCAGCGAGGCGCCGCTCCCCAGCTTCCCGCTCGACCAGACCACCGGCGAGCAGGCGGCGTACGGCGACCGCACCGAGTACAGCACCTTCACGCACGGCGCGGACGCGCACGAGGGGACCGAGGTCCCGGACGCGAGCGCGCACACGGCCAACACGGCCTTCCCGGCGCCCGGCCCGACGTCGCAGAGCCCCGAAGTGCTCGAGGACGCGCTCGAGGAGGCCGACTTCTTCGCCTCGCGCGGTCTGTACGCCGACGCGCGCACCATCCTCCACGACCAGCTCGCCCGCCACCCGAACCACCCGCTGCTGCTCGAGCGGATGGCGGAGCTCGACGACTCGGAGTCGGCCGCGGGCGGTGACAACGCCGAAGCGTACGCGATGGCGCTCGACGATCTCGAGGCCGCGCCTGCCCCCGGCGGCTTCACCTCGGCGACCC
>JAMFST010001367.1 GCA_026225435.1 Labilithrix luteola | reverse complement strand
GCTCGCCGTCGCGCTCGAGCGCCCCACCTGGTGCGATGCGGACCTCGCCACCATCACCGTACTATCGATCCCCTCGTGGTTCTGGCCGCTGGCCGTCTCGCAACCCTCGGTGGACGAGGCGAAGGCGCTGCTCGCACGCGTTCCGGCCTGGTTTGCGGCACTCGGGCTGGTGAGCGTCCGCTTCGATCTCGTCGCGCGCTACGGCCCCGCCGCCACCGGCGTGCTCCACGACCAGATCGGCGCCACCGACGGCGTGGAGATCCAGCGATCCTTCGGCGAGGCGCTCGCACTCGTCGTCACCGGAGAGGTCGCCGACTTCTTCGTCAAGCAGCTCGGCTCCAAGGAGCTGCGCACGCTTGCCACCGAGTACCTGCCGGCGCATCCCCAGGTCTCGCTCGTCCCGCTGGTGCGCGCGGCAACGGGGAACGGACCCGTCTCCCACGCGGCCAAGGCGATGATCCGGACGCTGCTCGCGTGCCCGAGCGAGGCGCTGGCGCAGGCCCGGGAAGCGCTCGGTCCCGCCGGGCGGGAGCTGCTCGCCAGTGTCAAAGTGAAGGGGGTCGTCGGCGAGGAGGCGACGCCCGACGAGCTGCCGAGCGTCCTCGCAGAGCCGCCGTGGACCCGGAAGACGAAGGTCGCGCCGCCCACCGTCCTCCAGCTGCCTCGCCTTCCCTTCCCCGAAGCGATGCAGTGGAAGCCGGGCGAGCGTGAGCAGCGCCTCAAGGCTGACGGGGGTTGGCACGACGAGCGGCCGGACGAAGCCGCAGCCACCCTCCGCGCGCTGCAGCGCGCCAGCGTCTCCCGCCCCTCTCCCGACGAGAGGCCGTGGACGCTCACGAAGGCGGCGCTGCTGGCGGAGCTCCCGAAGGCGGAGCTCGTGGCGGTGCTCCCCATGCTGAACCTGGACCGCTTCAGCTGGTCCTACGAAGCGCTCGCCCCGCTGCTCGTCGCTCGCCATGGGGTCGAGATGATCGACTTCGCCATTCGCTCGGCCACCGAGAACGTCATCAGCGCCATCGAGGCGCTCGGTCGCGCCTGCTCGCCGCGTGTCGCGCCGCTCATGGCCGACGCGTACGTGCGCCTGAAGAAGGCGAGGGCCGGCGCGACCGAGTGGCTGCTCGCATTCCCCGAGGCCGCAGCGATCGGACTGCTCCCCGATGCGCTGGGCACGCCCGGCAAGACACGATCGACCGCGGAGATCACGCTGCGCTTCCTCGTGACCCGCGGCCACCGCGCCACGATCGAAACGGTGGCCGAGCGCTATGGCGCAGAGGTCGCGTCGGCAGCCCGTGCCGTCCTCGACTTCGACCCGCTCCTCACGTTCCCGGCGAAGATGCCGAAGATGCCGACGTTCTGGAACGCCGCCACGCTCTCCCGGCCGCTACTCGCCGCCGACAAGAAGGCGCTGCCACTCTCCGCGGTCGACACCCTCGGGACAATGCTCGCCTTCACCTCCTTCGGCGACGCCTATGCCGGCGTCGCCGACGTGAAGGCGGCGTGCGACCCTCGCACGCTGGCCGACTTCGCCTGGGATCTCGTCCAGGCCTGGCTCGTCGCCGACGCGCCCTCCAAGGAGCAGTGGGCTTTTCTGACGATGGGGCACCTCGGCGACGACGAGTGCGCGCGCAAGCTCACCCCGATGATCCGCGCCTGGCCGGGCGAGGCGGCGCACGCACGCGCGGTGACCGGTCTCGACGTGCTCGCCCGCATCGGCACCGACGTCGCGCTCATGCACCTGCACGGCATCGCGCAGAAGCTGAAGTTCAAGGGGCTGCAGGAGAAGGCGCGCGAGAAGATCGACCAGATCGCCGAGGCGCGCGGTCTCTCATCGGAGGAGCTGGCCGACCGCCTGGTGCCCGACCTGGGCCTCGACGAGAGCGGCTCGCTGACACTCGACTTCGGCGCCCGCAGCTTCCGCGTGACCTTCGACGAGTCGCTCAGACCGGCCGTGATGGACGATTCGGGCAAGCGGCTCCCTGATCTGCCGAGGGCGAAGCAGACGGATGACGCCGACAAGGCGATGGCGGCCACCGAGACGTGGAAGGCGCTGAAGAAGGACGCCAAGACCATCGCCACCGGACAGATCCTCCGCCTCGAGCTCGCCATGTGCGGGCAGCGACGATGGCCGAGCGAGGTGTTCCGCTGCTTCCTCCTCGAGCATCCGCTGCTCGTGC
>JAMFST010001366.1 GCA_026225435.1 Labilithrix luteola | reverse complement strand
GCGGCGGGAGGATCGCCAGCACCAGAGCGCCGGCGACGACCACCTTGGCGTAGTGCTTCTCGAAGCGCTCGATGAAGAGCTGCGCCGGCGGGCGCCGCTCCTCGGCGTTCCGCACCAGGACGATGATGCGCGCGAGCACCGTGTCGCTCGCCTCGCGCGTGACGCGGATCCGTAGCGCGCCGGAGCCATTCACCGTCCCGGCGAACACGCAGTCGCCGGCCACCTTGTCGACCGGAATGGACTCGCCGGTGATGGTCGCCTGGTTCACCGCCGAGGCGCCCGCGGTGACCTCGCCGTCGGCGGCGATGCGTTCGCCGGGCCGCACGACGATCTCGTCACCGACCTGGAGGGACGCAGCCTCGACGGTTACTTCGTCTCCGTTGCGCAGCACCACCGCGTGCTCCGGGTGGAGCGCGACCAGCGCCTCGATGTCGCGCTTGGTCCGCGCGCTCGCGTATCCCTCGAGCGTGCCGCTGAGGGCGAAGATGAAGATGAGGAGCGCGCCGTCCGACCAGAACCCGATGGCCGCTGCGCCGATGGCAGCGACGACCATCAGGAGGTCGACGTCGAGCTCGCGCTCGCGGATCAGGAGGAGAACCCCCTCTATCGCCTGGCGATAACCCCCGACAGCGTAGGCGACGAGGAACAGCCCGGCGCTCACCCAGCGCGGAGCATCCCGGTAGGCGACGAGCCATCCGAGGAGGACGAAGGCCGCACACAGAAGCGTCGTCAGCGCCTCGCCATGCTCGCTCCAGAGCGAAGAGGGGGCCGTCGTCGTCCGCGGGCGCGCCGGCGTGGCAAGTGCCGTCACCGGACGTAGGCCCGCACGACGTCCATCAGCTCGGCGACCGCGTCACGCTGCGCCGCCGAAGGGCGCTTCGCCGGGTCGAGCACGTGGAGCTGGACGTGCTCCTCGATGACCTCGGCGACCAGCCCGCTGAGCGCGCCACGGGCGGCGGCGAGTGTCTGCAGCGTCTCCGAGCACGGCTTCTCCTCGACGAGGCAGCGCTCGACGGCATCGAGCTGCCCACGGATGCGGCGGACGCGGGCGATGAGCTTCTTTTTCTCGCGGATGGTGTGCATCGTCCGAGACGTTTACCATACCCCTGAAGGGTATATTCAAACCCGAGCGAAGGTGCGCCCGCCGTGCGACATCGATCGCGGCCACGTCGGCAAGCAGGGCGACGTGCTCACCGTCGTCCTTCTCGAACCAGAGACAGATGGTGTTCTTGGCGATCATGGTGAGCCATCTTCGCAACCCCGAGGAGGGGCATCAAACGTAAATCACGGACCTGCGCCACGCCCGGCCGGCGCGAGCGCTTCGGTGATGAGCGCTCGGAAGTAGCGTGCGCCGGGATCGGCGTGGGTGCGCTCGTGCCACACCAGCGCCATGGGCATCGGGCGAATCGTGAACGTCGTCGCTAGGGTGCGCAGCGGGAGCATGGCGGTGAAGATGTCCGCCGCGCGCCGGGGGACGCTCGCCACCAGGTCCGTCTTGCTGGCGATGAGCGCGGCGGTAGTGAAGTACGGAACACGCACCGCCACGTTGCGCTGCAGACCGAGCCGGCGCAGCTCGGCCATCGCCACCTTGTGCCCGCTTCCCGGGCGGCCGAGGGAGATCTCGATGTCGATGTGCGAGAGCGCGGAGTACACCTTGGGCGTGACCCGCTTGCCGGCGAGCGGATGGTCGCGGCGGACGAGGAGCGCGACCTTCTCCGGCAAGGCCGGACTGCTGCGGTACCCGTCCTGCACGGCGGCAACGGGAGCGATGGTCGCGTCCACCAGACCAGCCGCCAGCCCGTCGCTGGCGATCAGGTAGTCGGCGCTGACGACGCGCAGGATCGCCTTGGGCATGCGCCGGGCAAAGAGCGCGGCGATCCGGGGAACGTCGGTGATCTGGTTGTTGTCCGCGGCGGCGAAGGTGAAGGTGCGGGCGCTCTCCTCGGGCACGAAGCCCCCCTCGCGGTCGAGCGCTTCCTCGAGCTGCTTCATCGCGCCAGCGATGGCCGCGCCCAGCTCCTCGCCGCGCGGCGTGGGCACCACGCCCATTCCGCGGCGAACGACCAGCGGATCACCGACGATGATTCGCAGTCGCGCGAGGGCATTGCTCACCGCGGACTGGGTCACGTGCAGCCTCTTGGCAGCGCGCGTGGCGCTCCGCTCCCCCAGGACCGCATGGAGCACACCGAGGAGGTTCAGGTCGATGGCGTGGATGTTCATCTCCGGTGATGAATACTATCAGGAACCATGAGTGGTTGAAATGAAGCGCGGAGGCCATGGTCTCTCTCATGAACAAGGTCCGAGCCCTCGTGGTGGGCGGTGGCATCGCCGGTCCCGCCCTCGCTCTCTTTCTCCAGCGCGCCGGCATCGAGGCGAAGGTGCTCGAGGCGTACGCCCGCGCCGACGAGGTGGGCGGGTGCTTCCAGGTCGCCCCCAACGGCGTCCGCGTCCTCGCCGAGCTGGGCCTGGCCGAGCCGCTCCTCGCCGAGGGGCACGCCTCCCGCGCCTTCTGCTTTCGCAACCACCACGGCAAGGTGCTGGCCCGCGCGCGTACCGACCGCACGGGGCCGGCCATCAACGTGGCTCGCGCGCCGCTCCAGCGTCTCCTGCGCGACGAGCTGCAACGCCGCGGCGTGGACGTCACGTACGGCAAGCGGCTCTGCTCGGTTGCGACGGCGGGGAAACGAGGTGGTCGCCGAATTCGAGGACGGCACCACCGAGGTGGGCGACCTTCTCATCGGCGCGGATGGTGTCTCCTCGCGGGTACGCGCCTGCATACTCCCCGAGCACGCCCAGGCGCGGAACACCGGCATGTTCGCCATCGGCGGCTTCTGCCGCGCGGGCTACGCGCCGCCGCCGGAGCTCGCGCCCGACGACGAGCTGACCTTCCTGGTCGGTCCGAAGCACCAGATCGCCTGCGGCAAGTTCGGGTCGTCGACCTGGGCCTGGTGGTGCCACCCGCTGGCCGCCTTCGCTCGCTTCGAGACGCTCCGCAAGCGCACGGCGGAGGCGTTCGTGAAGCAGGCGTACGCCAACGATCGACGCTCGCTCCAGGAGCACGGCCCGGTGCAGCTGTGGCTCCGCGACCACCTCTTCATGCCGCTGTTCGCACCGGTCATGAGCCGCATGCTGGAGAAGCACTACGCGGCGCCGGTCGGGTCCGCCTCGCGCTCATGACCCGTCGAAGTAGCGCTCGAGCATCTCGGCCGTCTCGATCACTCCGGCGCCCCGAGGGTGTCCTGGGTGAGGTCGAACCTCGGGGCGATGTCGCTGCGCGCGAACATGTTGAAGTAGGCAGCGCAGCTCGCGACGCTGGCGGTGCGGTAGGCGGAAACGAGCGGCGCGCGCGCCTCCGTGGGGAAGGGAACGAACCCGAGGAAATAGGCCGTCATCAGGTCCTCGCTGGCCACGCGCCGGGCCGAGATTCGCGCCATCGGCTGCTCCTTGATGGGGGATATTCCGAGGACGAGCACGTCGGCGCCCGTACCGACGGCGTCGGCCACGCTTCCCTTGCCCCACGTGACCGCCTCCGCGGTCGGACGGTGTGCGCGCTGAGGATCATTCAGACCGGTGACGTCGAGCACCCGCGCGTCGTCGACGAAGTACTTGAACCGCTGGTCATCGGTCTCCGCCACCACCTGCACACGCCGGGCGACCGCCCGCGCCGCAGCTGCCTCGCAGGCGTACGGGGTCTCGTCGAGCGGCCACTCGGCGATGCGGAGCAGGCGAACCTGGAGAGCGAGGAAACATCCAGGCGCGGCGTAGACGAGAAAGACCACCAGTGGCGCAAGCGGAAGGAGGCGCCAGGCGCGCACCATCCCCGCCTGCCCCAGCGCCAACGTCAGAATGCACAGCGCGATCGGGACGGCGTAGAAGCGACCGCCGGGGTAGCTGTCCCCGCCTTCGACGATCACTCCGACACCGGTAGCGAGGGCGACCACCGCGGCCATGAAGAACCGCCGGCGCTCCGCGGAGGACGCCCAGGCGCGTGGCACGAGAGCGAGCATCGGCGCGAGGAAGATGGCGGCGACGATGGTGCGGAGAGCAAAGCTGCGCGCCATGTACGCGCGCGTGTAGGCCACGCCGTCGAGGATCTCCTGCCAGCGTGAATCGGAAGACTTGGCGTAGAAGGTGTTCGGTGCCCACGCTCCGAGCGCGACGCGGTGCCACACGAGGTAGCCGACCAGGAACAGCGACGTGGCCGCGAAGGGGGCCGCGCGTCGGACCTGGCTCTGCGCGGGCCGGCTGCCCGTCTTCGACGGCTCCTCTTCGAAGGGCAGCGCTCCGGCGAGCACCATCTCGACCACGACGAGGCCGGCGCCTTCGGGGCGAACGAGCGCGAGCAGGCACCAGACGACGACCGATGCGACGGCGCCGGACGTTCGCCGGCGATCCACGAAGACCAGCATCCCGACCGACCCGAGCGCGAGGCACGCGTAGAGCGGGCTCTCGAGAAGAAAGCTCGTGGCCGAAGCGAGAGCGGGGTTCGCGCCGAAGCACAGAGCCGCGATGGTTGCTCCGGCGAGACCGAGCACCAAGCCCGCGCGCGATCGTGAAAGTCGTGGCGCCGCCGCGCGATAGACGAGCGCCGCGCCCACGGCGACACTGGCCACGTAGGTAACGAGGACGAGGATGTGGCCGTCGCGGAAGGGATCGCTCGGGAACAAGCGCACGAGCGCCGCCTTCAGGAGCATGTCGAGCATGCTGGTGAAGCCGTCGACCGGCCCGTCCTCGACGTTCCAGAAGATGCGTCCGGAGGTCGCGAAGTGACGCGCGTAGACGAGGACCGTGAAGGCGTCGTCCAGGTTGGGCGCGACGGCGCCGGCGAGACGCAGCACGCCCAGCGACACCCCCGCGAGGATGCCGGCGAGCGCAACCACCGCCGACGCCACCACCGGTACTCGGCTCCCCTCGATCTGATTTGCGGTCACCGCACGGCGAGCGTCTCACGGCTGGAAGTAGCTCGCCAGCGCCGCCAGCGAGGCCAGACCACAGCGCCCCACGTCGGGCCTAGTGTCCTGAGTCCATGACGTCTGCGGAAATGTGAATTTCTCGGCGCGCGTCCAGTCGTACGCTCATGAGCGTGTCAGGGAAGCGCAAGGGGCGGCCGGTGAAGCCGCTGGAATTGACGGCAGAGGAGCGGGAAACGCTGGAGCGGTACGCGCGTGGCCGCTCCGTTCCGCACGTGCTCGTGGTTCGGGCGCGGATCGTTCTGGAGTGCGCGAAGGGCCGCCTCAACGGCGATGTCGCCCTCGAGCTCAAGATCACCAGCACCACGGTCGGCAAGTGGCGCCGGCAATTCGTCGAGCGCCGCCTCGAGGGTCTCACGGACGCACCTCGTCCAAATGTTCATCGCAAGCTCTCCGACGAGCGCGTCGAAGAGATCATACGCCTCACGCTTCAAACTAAGCCGAAAGGGTGCACGCACTGGAGCACACGCAAGCTCGCGAAGCTTTCCGGTGTGAGCCAGTCTTCGGTCTCGCGCGTTTGGCGAGCTTTCGAGTTGAAACCTCATCGCCACCGCACCTTCACGCTCAGCTCCGACGCCTTCTTCGTGGAGAAGGTGCGCGACATCGTCGGTCTGTACATGAGCCCCCCGGACCACGCGGTGGTGCTTTGCTTGGACGAGAAGTCGCAAATTCAAGCACTCGAGCGCACGCAACCCCTGTTGCCTCTGGTCTTCGGACAGCCCGCCCGCGCCACCGCGACGTACAAACGGCACGGCACCACGAATCTCTTCGCCGCCCTCGACATCGCGACCGGCAAGGTCATTGGAGAGTGCTACCCGCAAAAGCGCGCCGTCGAGTTTCGTCGTTTCCTCCAGCGCGTGGACCACGAGGTCCCGGCCGCACTGCAGATCCACATGGTCGTCGACAATTCCTCCATCCACAACGCGCCCGTCGTCCGGCGTTGGCTCGCGCGTCATCCCCGGTTTCACCTGCACTTCACGCCCACCTATTCGTCGTGGCTAAATCTCGTCGAACGCTGGTTCGCCAACCTGACCAACGACGCCCTTCGGCGCGCCAGTCATCAAACGACCCGCGAGCTCCGCGATGCTGTCGACCTCTACATCCACGCGACCAATGACGACCCGAAGCCCTTCATTTGGACAAAATCAGCTGACCAAATCATCGCCAGCGTCGCCCGATTCTGCGCCCGGACCCTCACTCAGGGGACTTCTGAAGACTTCACGGACTCAGGACACTAGCCAGAGAGTGTCGGCAGGATCCCGTGCGATGAAATCGACGCCCTTGTTCGTGGCGCACTGGCTCTGAAAGTGGTCCACGTAGAATGGCCACTCGTCATACTTCG
>JAMFST010001365.1 GCA_026225435.1 Labilithrix luteola | reverse complement strand
GCGGAGGGCGGCGCCCTGGACGGCCTCCCGTCACTGCTCGCTGAGCGTTAGCGTGCTCGTGGTGCCCGTGTTGGGCTTGGTGCCCTCCGGCGGGTACACAGAGAAGCTCAGCGTGCCGGTCACGCTCGTGCCGGCCGCGCCCGTCAAGGTGATCGCGTCGCGTAACGCGGTCAGGTTGGCCGTGAAGCTCGTGGTGGTGCCGCTGATGGCGCCGCTCATGTCCTCACAGTACGTGTCGAGGCTGTCGCATACGAGCGGGCCACTGTTGACGGCGTCACACAAGCACGAGGCGGAGGCGGTGCCGGTGACGGCGCCACCGGCGAGGTGCGCGAGCGCCAGCGTCAAGGTGCCGGACGCGCTGTCGTCGGTGTACACGCACGTGGCGGTCGTGCCGTTCTCGCCCTGGACCTCCGTGTAGTCGTTGAGCATCGCCGTGTACTTGGCGGTGTAGGAATGTCCGAATGCGGCGGTCACGACAGTGCCGGCTCCGGCCGCCAGGACACACGTGCCGTTGCCGGTGCAGCCGGCGCCTTGCCAGCCCGCGAAGACTCCGGTGGTCGCCGTCGCGGTGAGGGTGACCATGGTGCCCGGCGCATAGGTGCCGCCCGGCGGGTCGAGCGCCACGGTGCCCGCACCATCCCCGACGACTTGCACGGTGACGGTCGCGGTGGACGGCGCGTCGGACGCGGCGTCGGCGGCTGCATCGCTGGCGTCCGCGGCGTCAGCGGCATCGCTGGCGTCAGCGGCATCGCCCGCGTCGAACGCAAGCGCCGCGTCGAGCGCGGACGACGCACCGTCGACGGTGGCGTCGCTCGTCGATAGCGCGGCGCCGTCGATGGAGGCGGACGCGTCGGCTTCCGGCGAGCCTTCATCGTCGCTCCCGCCGCAGGCCCCTACCGCGGCGGCCGTGAGGACAGGAAGGGTAAGGAATCCGAGCAACTTGAGCGCGCGACGCATGAAGCGACGCTATCACGAGGCAGCGAGCGCAGCCATTACCCCGACGACGAGGCCATACCAGTTGCGACGACGCTGGGTCTGCATGGCGCGGGGCTACGGCCCTGAAGGACGCGGTGCGCTCGACGTCAGCCGCCGCCCGTGGGTCGCGCCCCGGTATCTCGACCGACTTGCCGCCCTCGTGCCGGCGGTGGGTGCACCTCTCACCGATCTTCGACGCGTTGCGTCTATCTCGCTCAAGTAACCAAGATTTATCCGTTAAGTTCGAACCGTGAAGATCCGATCTCTGTCCACCATCTGCTCCGCCGGCCTCGCCGGCTCCCTTGTGCTCATCGCCTGCGGAGGCGATGACAGCTCCTTCAGCCAGGCCTCCCAGGACGGCGGCATCGCCGACGCGACCGCCCCCTCCGACGCCACCACGGACGCCGGCGACGGCGCGGTCATCTCGCCGGACGGATCCACGGCCAGCTTCACCATCGGCGGCACGACGACGGGGCTGAACGTCGCTCCCGACGCGGGCTCCGACCTCGACGCCGGAGACGCCGCCGCGGATGCCGGGGACGCGAGCGATGCCAGCGACGACGGTGGTGACGCGGGCGATGCCGCCAGCGACGCGGCGGCGAGCTATCCCGACACGGCGCTCGTCCTCCAGAACGGCGCCGATACGCTCGTGGTGACGCAGAACGGCCCCTTCACCTTCCCCACCAAGGTGGCGGGCAACGCCGCCTTCGCGGTGACGATCCTGC
>JAMFST010001364.1 GCA_026225435.1 Labilithrix luteola | reverse complement strand
AGCTGTTCGGGCACGAGCGCGGCGCCTTCACCGGCGCGGTGAAGAGCAAGCCGGGGCTCCTAGTCCCGTGCCCGTGCGGCCCGTGGTAGCAACGACCGCATGACGCGTGCGCGCAACTTCAGCGCCGGCCCGGCCGCGCTCCCCCTGTCCGCCCTCGAGAAGGCGCGTGACGAGCTCCTCGATTTCCACGGCAGCGGCATGTCCGTGATGGAGCAGAGCCACCGCGGCGCGGTCTACGAGCACGTGCACGAGGAGGCGACGGCCCTGGTGCGCGAGCTGCTCGCCGTCCCCGACGACTACGCCATCCTCTTCCTGCAAGGCGGCGCGTCGCAGCAGTTCGCCCAGGTGCCGATGAACCTACTCGGCCCGGGCAAGCGGGGCGACTACGTGATCAACGGCGTGTGGGGCGAAAAGGCGCTGGCCGAGGCGACCGCGTCGGCCAAGGTCCTCGGCGGAGAGGTCCGCGAGGTCGCCTCGACACGCGATGGAAAGACGTATCGCCGCGTCCCCCGCCAGGACGAGATCGCTTCGACCGCGGGCGCGGCCTACGTACACTTCACCAGCAACGAGACGATCCACGGCGTGCAGTTCGCGGCCGAGCCCGGCGGCGTCTACCCTGACTTCGGCGACACCCCGGTCGTCTGCGACATGTCGAGCGACTTCATGTGGCGCCCGATCGACGTCTCCCGCTTCGATCTCGTCTACGCCGGCGCGCAGAAGAACCTCGGCCCGAGCGGCGTGGTCCTGGTCCTGGTGAAGAAGAGCCTGATGGACCGGATGCGCCCCGATCTGCCGGCCATCTTCCGCTACAAGACGCACGCCGACGCCGCGTCGCTCTACAACACGCCCCCGTCGTTCGGGGTGTACCTCGTGCGCAACGTGCTCCTGTGGATCAAGGAGCAAGGCGGCCTCGCCGCCATCGAGCAGACCAACCGGGAGAAGGCGCAGCGCCTCTACGCCACCATCGACGCGCACCCCGAGCTGTACACCTGCCCGGTGGAGCACGGCTCACGCTCGCGGATGAACGTCGTCTTCACCTTGCCCGACGAGGCCATGGAGAAGCGGCTGCTCGCGCGGGCCAAGGAGGCACGCATCATCGGCCTCGCCGGCCACCGCTCGGTCGGCGGATTGCGGGCAAGCCTCTACAACGCGGTCAGCCTCGAATGGGTCGACGCGCTCACTTCACTACTCGAAGACTTCGCGCGCGCCGGCTGAAGAAGCCGCCGCGCGCGTCGCGGGCCAGGTTCAGGCCTTCTTCTTCGAAGCGCCCTTCGCCTGCAGGGCCTTCAGGGCGGCCTCGAGGGCCTCGGCGACGTCCGACGTCACGCCGGCGCCGCGGGCCCACTGGTCCGCCTTGATGAGCGTGGTGCGCGCCGCCTCGGCGAGCTTGGTGCGACGCCCGCGCGACAGGGTCTGGAAGGAGGCCTGGGCCTCGTTGGCGATGGTCTTGAGGGCCGGCTGGAGAAATCCACGCATGATGCCGGCCCGCTTATCACGGAAAAATCGTCATGGCGAGGTCGGCTTCGCAGCGGGGGTCGCGGGGGGGGTGACAAGCGTCACTCCGCACGTCGACGCGTAGGT
>JAMFST010001363.1 GCA_026225435.1 Labilithrix luteola | reverse complement strand
GCTCACGGCAACGCGCCCGCGGGCAACCAGGCGCCGGCCGGCAACAACAACATGAACCACCCCGGCGGGCCGGGCGGCCAGCCTGGTGGTCAGCCCGGGAATCCCGGCGGCGACCCGAATCGCGGCGGCGGCGGCGGCATCGGCTTCGGCGTCAACGTGAACGTCAACGCCGGCGCCCAGCGCCCCGTCGTGCGCGGCGCTCCGGTGGTCTACGACGCCCGCATCCAGCACGAGAACGACGCCTGGCTCGCCCAGCGCGACGCCGCCCGCCGCAACGCCGCGATGTGGGACGCGCAGCGCGCGCAGCGCGAGGAGATGCACCGCCGTGAGCTCGAGGGGCGCTGGGGGCAGGAGTTCTATTACCGCCCCGAGTGTCGCTACGAGATCGCGCTCGACGCGAATCGCACCGCCCGCCTCACGCGCATCATCGACATCGCGGTGGACAATCACGACGCGGAGCTCGCCGCGCGTGCCCGCCACCTGCTCGAGCGCGAGAACGCCCGTCACGCCCGCGAGATGATCGCCCTGCGCATGCGCCTCGGTTACCAGTGATGAGAGGCCGACGATAAGTTGCCGAAAAGGCCGCAAATCGTCGGTTGGGGGTCGTCCCCGTACTTATGTACGGCTCCTCCGCCCCGCCCTAGCTTTGCAGCCTTTTCGACAACTTCTCGCCGACCTCTCGTGATTCATCGCCACGAAGGTCCGGAGCAGGAGCGGGTATAGTCCCCTGCGTGGGGCGGCTTGTCGTTGATCGGTACGAGCTCTTTCGGGAGCTGGCGTCGGGGGGGATGGCCACGGTCTATCTCGGGCGACTGCGCGGGGAGAGCGGGTTCAGTCGCACGGTGGCCATCAAGCGCCTGCATGCGCACCTGGCGAGCAACCCGCAGTTCGTGACGATGCTGATCGACGAGGCGCGGCTCGCCTCGCGCATCCGTCACCCCAACGTCGTCTCCACGGTCGACGTGGTCCGCCATCAGGACGAGCTGCTCCTGGTGATGGACTACGTCCATGGCGAGTCGCTCTCCAAGATCATCGAGCACGTGAAGGCGGCGGGCGGGCACGTGCCGCTGCCGGTCACCGGGGCCATCCTCTCGGGGATGCTGCAGGGACTGCACGCGGCCCACGAGGCGCGTGACGAGCTCGGCGAGCCGCTGCACATCGTGCATCGCGACGTCTCCCCGCAGAACCTGCTGGTCGGCGCCGATGGCGTGGCGCGGGTGGTGGACTTCGGCGTGGCCAAGGCCGCTGGTCGCCTGCAGGAGTCGTCCGCCGGTCAGGTGAAGGGCAAGGTCGCGTACATGGCGCCGGAGCAGCTGACCGGCACGGCGGATCGGCGCACGGACATCTTCGCCGCCTCGGTGATGCTCTGGGAGCTGCTGACCGGGCGGCGTCTGTTCGCCTCGCCCACCGAGGTCGAGACGATCACCAAGATCCTGAGCGCGCCGATCCCCTCGCCGCGCGACTTCGACCCGGAGCTGTCCGAGCGGATCGAGGAGCTGGTGCTGGCCGGCCTCGACCGGGTGCCCGAGCGGCGCTTTGCCAGCGCGCGCGAGATGGACCAGGCGCTCCACCGCTGCATGCCGGTGGCGTCGACCTTCGACGTGGCCGAGTGGCTCGACGCCATGCTCGGCCCCTCGCTGCACCGCCGCGCGCAGCTGGTGAGCGAGGCGGAGACGAGCGGTCCGGCGAACGAGCAGGTCACCGTCTCCGACGGCGACTCGCGGGTGGTGGTGATCTCACCGCCGGCCCCCGCGGTCTCGCCGAGGAAGCTCGGCGTCGTCGCCTCCGCGCTGGCCATCGTCGGCGTGGTCGCGTGGTTGGTGCTGGTGACGGCGCACGGGCGCGCGACGGCGAGCGGCACGGGGAGCACCAGCAGCAGCGAGGACGCCGGTGGGCCGACGGCGGCGGAGGCTCCTGCTCCCGCCCTGCCGCCCGTCGCTGCCACGCCCAGCACCGCGGCCACCGCCGCCGCTTCCTCACCGGTGCCTGCGCCCAAGCACGCGCCGCCGCCCGCGGTGAAGCGGCACAAGGGTGTCAACTGCGACCCGCCTTACTTCATCAACGCCAGCGGCAAGCACTTCAAGGAGGAGTGCGTCGACTGACGCTCTGAACACGCTCGACGACG
>JAMFST010000162.1 GCA_026225435.1 Labilithrix luteola | reverse complement strand
GAAGAGCGGCAAGAGAGCGGCCCCCGAGCCGAGGACGATGGCGCCGAGGGCGTGGACGAAGAGCCGGCGCGTGCCCGGTCCGCGCGCCACGCGCCGCGCGCTCGTGAAAGCGGCCACGCCGAGCATGACAGCGAGCAGCCCGAGGGTCAGCCACGGCGCGGGGTGGTCGAAGACGGCGAGCAGCAGGTAGCCGATCCCGATGAGCTGCGCCGCCGCGCGCACGGTGCCGAGCAGCAGCGAGCGCTCGAGACCGAGCTTCTGCACCCTCGAGAGCACCAGGGACAGCGCGATCAGCCCGAGCGAGAGCGCCAGGCGGGGGAGGGAGATCTCGACGTACATTCAGCCGCCCTCCGGCGTGACGTGCTCCTGCACGATGCCGCCGATCGCCTCGTAGACCGTGGCTCCGTCTCCGGCGAAGTGCGCCAGGTCCTCGCGGCGGTGGCTGACGACGACGAGCGCGAGCTGCTCCTCGCGCGCCAGCCGGCTCAAGGTCGCGAGCACGTGCGCGGCTGCGTCCGCATCGAGCGCCGAGGTGGGCTCGTCGAGGAGGAGCGCTTCGGGGTCGTTGGCCAGCGCGCGGGCGATGGCGACGCGTTGCTTCTCGCCGCCCGAGAGCGAGGCCGCCTCGCGGGCGAGGAAGGTCGGGGCCAGGTCCACCGCGGTGAGCAGCTCCTGCAAGCGCGTGTCGAGCAACGCACGACCGGCGAGGCGCGGGCCGGCGAGCAGGTTCTCCGCCACCGTCCCGACGAGCATCGGCGCGGCCTGAGCGACGAAACCGACACGCCGGCGGTAGACTGTGGGCGCGAGCATGGCGATGTCGACGCCGTCGAGGAGGATGGTCCCCTCCCTTCGCGGCGCCAGGCTCGCGAGCGCGCGCAAGAGGGTCGTCTTGCCGCTCCCCGAGGCGCCCCGCAGCACGGTGATGGATCCGGCGCGCGCGGCGAACGACGGGCAGCGGACCACTGCGTCGCCCTCGAGCGGGAGCACCAGGCCGGTGGCCGCCAGCCGCGCGCTCATGACGGCACCGCCTTCGCTGCCTGCGCGACCGGAGCGAGGTGCGCCACGAAGGGGACGCCCTCGCGGGTGAGCCGCTCGTGCGCCGTCCGGTGCGCCTCCTCGCCGACGTCGATGCCGACGAAGCGCCGCCCCAGCTTGGCCGCCGCCACCAGCGTGGTCCCCGAGCCGTGGAACGGATCGATCACCAGTCCACCGGGAGCGCTCGCCGCGCGCACGATCCGGTCGAGCAGCTTGAGTGGCTTCTGCGTCGGGTAGCCGGTGGTCTCCTTGCGCAGCGGCGTGTTGGCCACCATGCTCGGGCAGTCGGCCCACACGCTGCCGAGCGCGCGCCCCTGGTCGGCGTAGTAACGGTAGCTCTTGCCGCCGACGACCCGCTCGCGGAAGGCGCGCCCCCCCTCGTCGGTACGGGTGAAGTGCATCGCCTGGCTGGTGGCCGCGTAGGGGGCGCGCAGCGCGGGATCCTGGCCGTTCCACAAGAACTCGGCCGTGCGCGCGTAGATCAAGATCGTCTGGTGGCTCACGCCGGGGCCGCGCTTCGCCTTGGTGCCGTTGCCCGGCAGCCAGATGACCTCGCCGACGAACCCCTCGTAGCCGGCGGCGGAGAAGAGGCGGTCGGCGATCCCCTTCGCCTCGTGGACCGCGCGCTGATCGAGGTGCAGCCAGAGCGTGCCGTGCGGTGCGAGGCTGTCGCGGGCGACGGCCAGCCGCGCCTCGAGCCAGTCGAGATACGCGGCGAGCGACGGCCAGCGATCGTCGTACACCGACGGACCGGTCGCCCGTGCGCGCGTCGCTCCTGCTGCCGGACGCGCGCGGAAGCGGACGCCGACGGAGAAAGGGGGGTCGAGGTACACCAGGTCGGCGCTCCCCGGCGTGCTCCAGCGCGGCAGGTTCGCGGCGTCGTCGCGCACGACCAGGTTGTCCGTCACGGCGCCGGCAGCTCGGCGAAGAGCTCGCGCGCCAGCTCGCGATCGCTCGGCAACGGAGCGTTGGCCAGCGGCGCGAACCAGGGGCGCACCGGGCCGTTCCACTCGCAGCCCGTGGCCATCTCCGCCGCCGTGCAGGCGATGCGCACGTGCACGTGATCGTCGTGGGGGCCGCCGGGGTGCGGCTCGAGCAGCACCTGCGAGGCATGCGCCAGGAGAGACCACGGCTCGCCGCGCGCCCGCGCGTACTCCAGCAGCAACCCTTGCAGCTTGCGGTTGGCGAAGATCCATTGCACCCGCGCGCCGTCGTCGGTCAGCAAGGTGCGGATGAGGAGCCACTCGCGCTCGACGTCGAAGCGGAGGAAGCGGTGGTGCTCCTTGTCGAAGGCGAGCCCGTCGACCCCCACGGCGACGAAGCCCGGGCTCTCGACTGGCACGCCTTCCAGGGTCGTCATGTACAGAAGGAGGTCGCCATCGCGCCCGGAGCG
>JAMFST010000161.1 GCA_026225435.1 Labilithrix luteola | reverse complement strand
CGAGGGACCCGACGAGCTTCATCCCCGCGGAGTTATTAGCTCCGCAGGGATTCCGCCACGGCAAAGCGATCGCCGCAGCGCGGCGACCGGATCAGCCGACCCCGGCGGCGATGCGACGGACGGTGCTGGCGTAATCGATACGCGCGGCCCGACGGGGCAACGGCGGCGGGATCTTGCGCCAGGCACCGCGGAGGATCAGCCGCTCGATCGAGTCGAGGGTGTCGAAGCGGATGCCGAGCGAGCGCCCGCGATCCTCGTCGCGCAGACCGTGACAGATGCGGACGACGGTGGCGTCGGTGTCGAACCAGAGCCCCTGACGCGTCGCCTGGAAGGTGACGAGGAGCGGCTCGCCGACGCTGACGTCGGCCTCGGAGAGGACCTGCATCCCGTCCGGCGAGATGTCGCTGGTGGAGCTGGCGATGGGGCGAAAGTCGCGCTCGCGCACGACGACGCAGGGCACCTTGAGCATGCGGCGGATGCTGGTGCGGTCGAAGCGACGCGCGGCGAAGGTCGAGGAGACCATCAGGCAACCCCCTGCAGGGCCGGGGCGAGCATCTCGTCGGCGCGCCGGTTGCGAGGCAGCGGAGGGGGCAGACCACGGAGCGTGCGCGCCAGCAGCGAGCGCGAGGCCTCGTCCATGTCCTCGAAGTGCAGGCCGAGCGAGCCGTCGAAGCGGGCGATCACCCTGGCGACGACGTCGATCCAGGTGTGGCTGGCAGGGGCGCGAAAGGTGACGAGCACCTCGTCGCCGAGCTCGGCCTGCTCGTCCGTGAGGATGCGCATACCGAAGGGGGAAAGATCCACCGCCCGGGTGCCGAGGAGGCGAAAGTCCCCTTCCCGTACGGCCTGGCATTCGAGTCGGACGGCGCGCCGGAGGGCTTGGCGTTCGTAGCGGGCGCTGGGATTGGTCATGGTGGCGGGCATCTCTCCTGGCCAGCAACAACTGCGGCCTGTCTCGACGCTACCTACCTTGACCTACATGGCCAAAATTCTGTGTCAGAACCAGGACTCGAAGGCGCGCCCATCGGGCAATCGGGCCACATGGAAGGTGGCCGACACGCGGGCGCGATCGCCGCCGAACGGGAGGATCTGGTGCAGCCGGTAGCTGTCGAAGACGACCAGGTCCCCCGGCTCGTAGGCGATGACCTCGCTCGGCGTCGCCTCGTCGACCGCGCGGGCGTAGGGATCGCCGGCGTACATTCGATCATGCAGGCGCAGCCCGCCGCCGACGACGCAGGGCTGGAGCATGAGCACGAAGCTGTAGGCGTCAGCGCGGCGCTCGAGCTGCTCGGGGGTGAGCCCCTCGACGTCGTAGTGGACGTCGCCCCCCTTGGACGAGACCTCGTTGCCGGGGGTGAAGATATGTACACCCGGTCCGCACCAGCGCGGGCGGCGGACGACAGGCTCGCGCAGGAGCCTCGCGCCGAGGTCCACGATGAGCGCCTGCAGACCCGGCACGGCGCGCTCGACTCGCGCGTCGGAGGCCGCGGCGTCGGCGAAGTAGGCCGCCGCCGTCCCTGTCTCGAGGTGGGTGTACCAGGCGCGCCCGAGGGTGAACTGCACGCCGCCGAAGTTCGCGTTCCACTCGGCGCGGGCGGCGAACACCTGCTCCGCGTAGCGAGCTGCCTCCTCCGGTGGAATGGCCGCGCGTACATGCAAGGCGAGGTGGCTCGCGAGGCGTGCGGCCAGGTCGCCGGCCATCGGATCGATGGCCGCCGGCAGCACCCGAACGGTGCGGCGCCGGCGCGACGAGCGGTCGAGCGTGGGGGCGCTGGGCGGAGAGAACGGCACGAGCAGACCTAGAGCAAGGACGCGGCCACCGCGTCGCGAAGCGACAATCTCCCGGTTTGCGCGGTGTCCCGGGAGCAGGCGTGACGAAGTGTCACCGCGCGCCCCGATCTCGTGGGTCGTCTCGCCGCGCTGTCACGCGCGCGTGCGCAGCGCCCGGGCAAGGAGCCCGACGCGATCGGCTTCGGCCGCTTCGCCGCCGCGGCGGTAGTGCTCGGCGAGGCGCTGGGTGTCCGGCTCCCCCGCCTCCTCGAGCCAGCGCGCCACGAACTTGTGCGCCGCCTGCGCCTCGTCGGCCGAGAGCGCCGTGCCGCTGGCGTTCCACAGGGACACGTCGCGGAAGACGTACTCCGGCTCGCCGTGGAACTGACCGCGCGGCGCCTCGTGGACCAGCTCCTCGCGCAGCAGCTCGTCGAGCGGACGCGAGGCGACGAAGGTGTCGCCGTGACGGCTGGCGAAGCGGGCGACCACGCCCGGCAAGAAGTGCAGCCCGAAGACACTGCCGATCGCGAGGAGACGCTGTGCGTCCGGTCCGAGGCGGGCGAAGCGACGGAGCGCACGCTCGGCCTCGTTCTTGGTCGCGCCGTCGGCGTCGCGCACGGCATCGAGCAGGGCGCGCACGTTGCCGCGCGCTTGCTCGACGAGCACGCCGGTCCGGTTCTGCACCGCATCGCCCACCAGGTGGACCACCAGCTTCTCCATCTCCGGGCGGGCCAGCTCGCCGACCGGCAGCTCGACCGACTGCACGTTGCGCCAGGAGCGCGGCGGCGCGTCCGCCTCGGTGCGCTCGACGAGCACGAGCAGCAGCGGCACGTTGCGCAGATCGGCGCAGGTGCGCTCGAGGAGGCGCAGGCTCGGTCCGTCGATCCACTGCAGATCCTCGACGACGAGGATGAGCGGATGCACCGCGCACTCGGCGGTCACGAAGGTAGACCAGACGTCGCCGAGGTCGGTGGTGCCGACGCGGCCCGAGCCGGCGATCTCGGCGAGGCCGTCCGCGACCCAGGAGACATGGGTGGGGGCGGCGTGGCGGGCGACGCGCGCCTTGAGCTTGATCTCGCGCGAGCGGGGCGCCTCGCCGTCGAGGATCCCGGCCGAGGCGCGGGCGAGCTGCGCCAGCACGCCGAACGGCGACTGCTGGCGGAACGGCTCGGCGCTGGCGCTCCACACCTCGCCGGGCAGTCCGCGCGCCTTCACCCGGCGGACGAACTCCTGGACGATGCGGCTCTTGCCGACGCCGCCTTCGCCGCGCAGGACGACCGCGCGGGCGACGCGATCCTCGACGCACTCGGCGAAGGTCGCATCGAGCACGGCGCTCTCGCGCTCGCGACCGACGAACGGCGTGCCGCGCAGCGCCGGCGGCGGATCGCTGCGGCGACCGCGCTCCTCGTGCAGGTAGGCGACCTCCCCTTCGCGAGCGAGCGCGAAGCGCCCCTCGACGAGCCGCGCGGTGACGCTGTCGAGGTGCACCGGACCGCCCTGGGCGTCGAGGACGTCGGGGAGCGCGAAGAGGGCCGAGGCGAGCACCAGGCTCGACTCCGAGCGCGGCTCCGGATCGCAGCCGGTGGCGAGGCTCATGGACACGGGCGCTTGCGTGGCGCGGATGGCGAGGGCGCAGCGGGCAGTCCGCTCGGCCGGCTCACGCGCGCCGTGATCCCCCTGGAAGAAGACGGCGAGCGTCCCCGGACCGGTCTCCTGCGTCGACGCGCCGAGCCCCTCGGCGAGGAGCCGCGCCTCTAGCAGTGCCGCGGGGGTCGCCGAGCGAAGGGCGAGCACCGTGACGAGGTGCGCCGCGCCGCTGGCCGCGCCAGCGACGCCGGCGGTCCCGCTGTTGCTGTTCCCGCGCGTCGCCTGCGTCACCAGCTCCACCGCCTCGAGATCGGCGAGCAGCGCCGCGACGTCCTCGGGGCGATGCGCGCTGTCACCGGAGAGGGCACGCGACAGCAGCTCGTCGAGCTCCGCGGGCACGTCGCCCCGCAGACGACGGAGCGGCGAGAACTTCCCTGCGGTGGCCGTGACGGGATCTCCGCCGAGCGCTCCGTAAAGGAGGAGGGCCAGCCCGTGCACGTCCTCGCGCGCATCCTCGGCCGAGCGCGGGGCGACGCGACCGCGCTCGAGGAAGAGGGCGCGCTCGAGTCCGACGAGCTTGGCGCGGGCGAGGTCTCCGCCGGGAACGAGCACGCGATCGAGGGCCACCGCCCCGTGCGCTGCGCCGCGACGATTGAGGACGCGCACGCCTTCGGCGAGACGGCGCACCAGGTCGAGCGCACCGTCGAGGGGCAGCGGCCGCTTGCTCGCGAGCTTGCCGAGGTCTTCCCCTTCGACCCACTCCGTCACCACGTAGGCTTCACCGGGCGAGGCCTCGCCGACGTGGACCACGCGGGCGAAGGACGGATGCAGCGCGGCCGCACGCCCCTCGGCGCGGACGGCGAACATGCGCGAGTCGGCGTCGCGAGCTCCGCTGCGCAGAGCGACGGTGGCGCGGGCGGTGCGATCCCAGGCGCGCACGACCACTTTGGCCAGCGCCGCGGCGCCGCGCTTGTGAACCCCACCGAGCACCCGCTCGACGACGAAGCGGTTGTCGATGAGATCACCGGCGCGCCGGACAGGTTCGAGTCGAATGGCCGCGGATCCCATGATGACCAACCCTTCAGCAAGGTGCGCGCCAGCCGCAGCCTGGTGGAATTTTCCACACATTCGCGCGCGCCCCGGGTCCCCGAGGATCCAGGCGGACCTCCTGGGCGATCCAGTGAGGTGGGATCTGTCGAGGTAGAGCGATCGGCACGCGCCGCAGATCCTTCTCGCGGGTGGTGCGTCGCAAGCCGAGCCCCGCACGCCGCTGTCACCGCCGTCACCGCCCCCATCTGCCCGCCGGAGATCATCGCTCATGTTCAGCCCGTACCGCCGCGACACCGTCGTCGACCCTGCCTCCGCCTCCTCGTCCTCACGCGCCCCCGGTTGGCTGGTGAACCCGCGCTCGCGCCGCGCGCTGGCGCTCGGATCGGTGGTCCTCGCCGTCGGCGGTCTGGTGCTCCTGCGCACGCCCACCAGCGGCGCCGGCCCCATCGCCCGGTCGACCGGCGATCAGCACCAGGTCGGCTCCACCGGCAGCCCGGGCGGCTCCGAGACCTTCACGGCCGACAAGATCCACGGCCTCTTCGCGCTCCAGGGCTCGCGTGTCCACACCGGCGCGGGGCAGTCGTTCTTCGCCGAGGTCCGCCTGTGGACCGACAAGGCAGCCGAGGGGGCGCCGCGCGCGCCGCTCTCGCTCTCGATCGTCCTCGATCGCTCCGGCTCGATGGAAGGGCAGAAGATCGAGGAGGCCAAGCGCGCCATCACGCGGCTCGTCGGCGAGATGAAGGACGACGACGAGGTCTCCTTCGTTCAGTACTCCGACAGCGCCGAGACGCTGCAGTCTCTGGCCCGCGTCGGTGACGTGCGCTCGGCGCTGCTCGCCAAGGTCCGCGATCTGCGCGCCGACGGCGGCACCAACATCGCCGCCGGGCTGCGCCAGGGGGCGCGCACGCTGGAGGGGGCCAACCCCGGGCACGTGCGCCGCGTGATCCTGGTCAGCGACGGTCTCGATTCGTCGCGCGTCGAGTCCGAGCGCGTCGCCAGCGACGGCAGCGAGCACCACGTGACCACCTCGACCATCGGCATCGGCCTCGACTTCAACGAGGCGTACATGAGCAGCGTGGCCCGCATCGGGCACGGCAACTTCGCCTTCGCCAAGGAGGGGGACCTGGACCCGAACGGCGGGCTCGCGACCTTCATGCACGCGGAGATGACCCAGGGTGCCTCCACCCTCGCCCGCGACGCGAACATCCACGTGCGCATCCCCGCCGGCTTCCACTTCGTCTCCGCCACCGGCGCCAACGCGATCGATCATGACGGCGACGTGGAGCTGAAGCTCGGCGACCTCGCGGCCGAGGAAGATCGCCGCGTGCTCGTCGAGATGCGCTCCGACCTGGCGACGGGCGACGCGCGCAGCTTCGGCGGGACGCTGCAGTGGACCGCGCTCTCGTCCGGCGCGAACGAAGGGGCCGCGCAGAAGCTCGAGCTCCCGCGGCTCGACGTGGTGGCGGCGGTCGATCAGGCCGAGATCGACGGCTCGGAGAACGCCGAGGTGCTGGCGAGCGCGGGGAGCATCACCGCCTCGAAGCAGCAGCTCGAGGCGGCCGAGGCGTACGCCCATGGCGATGTCACGCGCGCCAGGGGGCTCGCGGCGGCGTCGCAGAGCGCGGCTGCCAAGCTCGAGGGGCGCCTCGAAGCGATGCCCGCCGCGTCGACGCCGGTGACGCCGAGCGCGCCTGCGCCGATGATGGCGCTGCAGCGGCAGATCGACTCGTACAAGGACACCAGCGCGGTCTTCGGATCGGCCGCTCCGTCGTCCACCGCGGGCAAGGCGGCGGCCAAGCGCGCCGTCATGCTCGACTCGAAGAACCTCAGCGCGCCGGCGAAGTTCTGATGCGCCCCTCGTCCGCCGCACCCGTCGCCACCGTCGTGTCGGCCGCCGCGCTCCTCGGCGCGGGGCCGCTGCTCTACCGCCTCTCCCCGCTCGGCGGCTCGCTCGCGGCCGTCGCTCTGGCGGTCGTCTTCGCCTGCGCGGTGAGCCGCGGGGTCACCTCGCTGGCGGTCGGAACCGGCGCTCTCGGCGCGCTGGCCGCGGCCGTCCTCGGCGGGATCACCACCCCGGTCGGCGGCGCCGTGCTCCTGGCCGCGGCCCTCACCGATCGCCTGCTGCGTGTCCGCGGTCCGATCTCGCGGGCCGCTCACCTGGCCCTCTCGCTCGCCACCGGCGCGGGCGCCGCCCAGATTGTTCATATGTACGTAGCTGCTCCCCTGCCGGTGCGCCTGGTGGCGCTCTCCATGGCGGTGGTCGTGGCGCTCGCGCCGCTCCTCGTGCCGGCCGACGATCCGCTGGCCCATACCCTCGAGACGCGGGCGCGCGCGCTCCCGGCGGACGTGGCGCGGCTGCTGCGCGAGGCGGCCGACCTCCGCCGCCAGGTGCACGACGTGGCGCTCCCCCCGTCGGCGCAGCAGAGCGTCGGTCGCTCCTGGCGAATCCTCCGCGAGCTGGTGGAGGCACGCGTGCGGCTCGAGCCCGCGCGGGTGCGCAAGATGACCTCGGCCCGCCTCGGCAGCGACACGAGCATCACCGGCGAGGACGCGCTCACCGCGGTCGTCGATCGCCGCATCGAGGAGCACGTGGCCCTGCTCGCCCGCGACTACAGCTCGGTCGACACCGCCTACGCGGCCGCGTTCGGTCTCGACGCAGCGACCCTGGCCGCGCCCGATGGAACGCCAAAAGCCCCCCGCTGAAGAAGCGGAGGGCCGAGCGTTGCCAGGGTGAAGCTCACGCCAGCCCGGGGAAAGCCCCGAGCCGCGGTCGCTTCACTTCTTGGCGGGGGCCGCCATCTCGGCCGGGGCGGCGTCGACCTGCTTCGCGCGCCACTTGGCGAGCTGGATGGTACGACGGCGCTTCTGCTTGCGGCGGGCGGGCGAATCTTGCGGCGTGCTCATGAGGCGGCCCGGAGTAGCACGCCTTCTGCCCGCTTGTCAGCGCTTTTCCAGCGGCTTGATGCGCCACTGGTTGGACGAGTGCGGAGCGTCCGGGTTCGACGCATCGATGATCTGCAGCCAGCTGTCGATCTTCGGCAGCGCCGGCCCGAGCCAGAGCATGCGCGAGAAGCGCAGGAGCAGCTGCGGGGTGTGGTCACCGCAGCGGACGCGGTCTCCGAAGGCGGCGCGCGCGCGGTCGATCTCCACCGCTGCGTCGGCCCAGCGCTGCTCCTTCTGGGCGAGCCAGGCGAGCGTCAGGTGCCGGTGTTGCCGTGGCTCCGCCTCGTCGAGCACGATTCGCTCGCAGAAGGCGACCCGCTCCACCTGGTCGGCCGTGTTGCGCGCCAGGGCCACCTGCGCGAGGAGCAACGAGGCCTCGAGCTCGCCCCACGGATCGTGGAGCTGCTCGTACAGGTGGTACGCGACCGTGGCGTGCGCGTTGGCTGCGTCGAGGTCCTCGGTGTCGATGGCGATCATCGCCAGGAGCCGCTCACAGGCGGCTTCTCCGCGCGGGTTCTGCAGCTCGCGGAGCGCCTCTCGCGCCGAGAGCGCGCGCGCCCGGGCGTTGCCCATGTCGGTCGCGCGGTGGTCGGCGTGGCCGAGCACCACGTCACACTGGGCGATGCCGAGGCGATAGCCGATGGCGTCGAACTCGCCGCGCGCCTGCATCAGCAGCTTGCGCGCGTGCTCGTAGCCGCCGATGGCGGTGTGGATCATCGCCTGGAGGATGAAGCACTGGGCCAGGCCGAGGACGTCCGAGGTCCGCGTACAGCGCGCCGACGCCTCGGTGAGCAGACCACGCGAACGGGCGTGCTCGCCGAGCAGGTAGTCGATCTCCCCGAGCACCACGAGCGACTGGGCGATGCCGGCCTCGTCCTCCAGCTCCTCGAACCGCGCGAGCGCCATCGCCGCCTGCAGGCGCCCCTGCGCCGGCATGCCGAGATCGCTCGCCAGGTGGCCGAGCAGCCGCAGCGCGTGCGCCTCCTTTGCCCGGTCGCCCGCTGCCTCGAACAGCCGACGCGCGCTCTCCGCGTTGGCGCGCGCCTCTTCCAGGCGACCGGTGTGCCGCTGCGCCTCGGCGCGCCAGTAGAAGTACTCCGCCTCGTACCCGCCGACCACGTGCCCATCGAGCATCTCGAGGTCGCGCAAGGTGGCCGTGGTGTCGCGACCGCGCCGCCAGCCGCCTTCGATGTGCTGGAACATCAGCTGCGCGGCGATGTCGTCGTCGCCCGCGCGCAGCAGGTTGGACACGCGGTGCTTCATGATGCGGCGTGAGCCGACCGCCGGGTGGCGCCCGAGCGCGTTGGCCGCCAGCCGGTAGATCGCCTTCGAGTCGCTCCGCTCGTTGAGCCGCGCGAGCAGGTGCTCCTGCAGCAGCGCGTGCGCCCAGCGGAACTGGTCGTTCCCCGAGGCGAGCAGGATCTGCCCGCGGGTCAGGGCGACGAGCGCGTCGCGGGCGTCCATGCCGAGCGACGACACCAGCGTCTTGAGCACCACGCCGCGGATGTCCTCGCCGAGCGCCGCCGCCGCGTAGGCGCTGAGCCGCAGCTCGGTGGGCACCGCGCGCAGCCGCTCGTCCCACAGCTCCGCGGTGGTGATCGCGCGCCCCGCCAGCGCCTCGTCGGGGACACGGTACTTCCCCGCGTCCATCTTCAGGTAGCCGCCGCCGGCCCACGCGTGCACCAGCTGCAGCGCGAAGAGCGGGTTGCCGCGGGCCTGCGCCCCGGCCGTGCGCACCGCGCGCTCGTCGAGCGGCAAGGTGGAACGGAGCAGTGCCTCGGTCTCGTCGGAGCCGAGCGGACGGAGCTCGAACACGCGTCCGCTCCAGTCGGCGCGCGTCGATTCCATGCGCAGCGCGGCGTCGAGATCGGTCTCGAGCGTCTCGCTGCGGGCCGTCGCGACGATGAGGATGCGCAGCTTCGGCGCGTCGCGACGCAGGCGCGCGAGCATCTCGAAGGTGTTGGGGCTCGCCAGGTGCAGGTCGTCGAACCAGAGCAGGATCGGCCGGTCCTCGGCGATCTTCTCGAGGATGCGGCGAACGACCACGTGACGGAGCTCGGGCGTGTCGAGGACGAAGCGTTTGCCCGACGGGCCGAGCGTCGAGACGGTGCCCGGCGGCGTCGGCCGGAGCCACTCGGCGGCGGCGGCGACCCAGGTGAGCGCCTCGTGGTCGTCCTTGCCGACCTCCCAGCGGTTCATGAGCGTCTGCTCGATGAGCGCGGCGTCGGCCCCTTGCAGGTTGAAGTAGCTGTTGAGCGCACCGGTGACGCCGTCGAGCGGCGTCGCCATGCGGCCGTAGCGCGCGCGCAGCGGGATCATCAGCCCGTGCTCGTGGACGTACTCGTAGAGCCACTCGGCCAGGCGGCTCTTGCCGACGCCGGCCTCGCCGATGAGCATCAGCATCCGCTGCGGCGCCCCGTGGCCGTTGGCCACGTGGTCGACGAGCTTCATCAGCTCGTCCCGCTCCTGCTCGCGCGCGACCATCGGCGCCGGACGCAGCGAAAGGAGGCCAGGGGCGACGGTGCGCCCCGCGGTGATCGCCTGCCCGAGGGACGGACGCGACGACGGCGCTGGCGCGGGGATCGGCGCGCTGGCGACCGTCTCCTCCAGCGTGGGGGCGTGGCTCGGACGGAACTGCGCCCAGGCTCTTCGCGCGTCGGCGGCGAACTCGAAGCGGTGCCACGGGCGCTTGGCGAGCAGCCGCTGCACGTACGCCCCGACCCCGGGCGGCACGCCATCGGGCAGCTTCAGCGGCGGCACCGGCGTGCGCTTGTGCGCGCGCAGGACGTCCTGCGCCGTCCCCTCGAACACCTCGCGACCGGTGAGGACGCGGTACATGATGCAGCCGAGCGCGTAGATGTCCGTGGCCGGTCCGACGTGCGGCGCCGCCTTGCGGATCTGCTCCGGCGCGACCCAGCCGACCGTGCCGGCGCCCGAGTGCGTCGACTGCTCCGGCTCGGGCGAGCCGTCGAGCCGCGAGTCGTGGCGCGGCTCGCGCAACCAGGCCAGGCCGAGATCGAGGATGTACGCCCGCGGCCCGCGCCCGGTGCTGGCGAGGTCGAGCATGATGTTCGACGGCTTGAGATCGCCGTGAATGATCCCGCGAGCATGGGCGTGCCCGAGGCCGGCGAGGCTCTGGTCCACCAGCGCCCAGATGACCGACCAGGGGAGCGTGGTGGTGTGCATCCACTCGTGGACGCTGCGCCCGGGGAGCGAGTCCATCACCAGGTAGGGCGTGCCGTCGGCCAGCGAGCCGAAGTCACGCGCCCGGACGATGGCCGGATGATCGAGCGAGGCGACGGCGCGCGCCTCCTGGTGGAACCACCATGACTCCTCCGACCGGACCGACCCCTTGGTCTCGTCCGGCGGGCGCAGCCGCTTCAGCGCGACCCGGTCACCCGAGAACGCGTCCTTGCACATGTACACCACACCCATGCCACCGCGGCCGAGCTCACGCAGAACCTCGTAGCGGTTCGCGAGAACGGTCCCGATGTCACTCGGTGCCGGTGGTGTGGATAGGGCTCGTTCCCCCTGCGACATGTGGGCGGCTATACCTCAAGAAGAGTTCGCGTGCTCGTCACCCGAACGACGAATGTGACGTCCGAGCGCAAAACAGCCCCGACTCGGGATTCAACCCAGGTCGAGGCTTCGTTGTTTCGTTCGCCGCAGGAGTCTAGCGAGTCTTGGCGCGCTTGGTACTCGGCATGGTGCGAAAAATGACGTCCCACAGTGGCGTCGACACCCCGAAGCCGCCGGCGTGGTCGGCGTGGTGGTGGAGCATGTGGTGCCGCTTGACGTACTTGCCGAACCGGGTGGACGGCTTGAAGTGGTGAATCGCGTAGTGGCTGCCGTCGTAGAAGAGGTAGCCGAGGACCATCCCCGCGTAGAACGGCTCGCCGATCCGCTGGCCGAGGACGAAGTAGAACGCGATGTAGAACAGCGTCCCCAGCGGGATGCTGAAGCCGAGCGGCATGACCAGGCGGTCCTTGTCGTTCGGGTAATCATGGTGGACGCCGTGGAGCAGGAAGTGGATGCGCTTCCCGATCGGCGTGTCGTTCACCCAGTGAAAGATGTGGCGGTGCAGGACGTACTCGGTGAGCGTCCAGGCGAAGAAGCCGAGGAGGAACAATCCGGCGATTCCTGCGTAGCCCGGGGCGAGGCCCGCTTCGTGGCGAGCGCCGCTGCGGTAGAGCATCACGCCGATGACCGGGACCCAGAAGACGAACGGCGTCGCCGGGTGGATCCGCGAAAAGCGCTCGATGAGGTCGCTCTCGAACATGCGGCACGTCTCGGGACGGGGCGCGGCAGTGGCCACACCGTCCAGACGCTTCGCAGGGAAAGACATGCTCTCGTTCATCGTTTGCTCGCTGACTCCGTCCGGCAAGGGCCGGTGGCTACGCGGCGGACCATACGACGCACAGCCTGGCACCTGCAACGGAATCGGATGCCGCGCAAGGCGGTAGCGTAGCGGCTCGACCGCGTAATCCGCGACGCGCAGCGGAGCGACCGCGTGGGGTGGGGCCCCGACGAATTCACTTCGGCGGGGCGGAGCGGCGCGTGCCGCCCCGGCGACTAGGGAACGGTCTTCATGCGGAACTTCGCCTTGTAGTCGGCCTTGTACTTTTGATGGCACGAGTTGCACGACGCCTTGGCACCGGCGATGTCCCCCTTGCCGGCCGCTGCGGCGCCGTCGTTGGAGATCTTCGCCCAGTCGGTCCACGTCGGGTCCGGGTTCATCGCGGCGGTCTTGGTCAGGCCGGCCGCGAGCGCGGCGGCGTCACCGTTCGACTGCGCGGCGCCGAGGTTGGCGCGCATCCACTTCTGCAGAGGGCACGGCGGCTGCCCGGTCGCGCCGCAGGTCGCGCCGTCGGCGGAGGCGACCTCGGGGGCCACGGTCATCGTGGCGGTGACGGCGCCCAGGCAAGCCACGAAGGCAGCGGCAGCGAAGGTCCAGCGAACGCGGTGCGGGTTCATGCTCTTCATCTGCGACGTTGATGCCGCGCGAATCATTCACGGTCAAGAAGAGTGATGCAGGGGCAACCTTTCGGAACGGCAACGGTTCGTTGCGCGGTGGCCAACAAAAAACATCGCGCGCGAATCCGCGCGAGCACTCGCTCGCGTGCTCGTCAACACGCACGTGCAGACGCCGGCACTCTTGACGCGCGGCTCTAACTTGTAGAGTACAGGGCGGACGAATGGCCGATCAGGAGAGGTTCGCCCGCGCGGTGCAGTCGATCGCTCGCGGGCTCGCAAAAGTCGGTCGTGAGCGTGCTCGCGTGGGGGATGTCACCCCGCAGCAGGCCGAGACGCTGCAGATCATCTCCGAGCGCGGCGCGGTGAGCACGTCGTCGCTCGCCACCTTGCTCGGGATCGACCCGTCGACCGCGAGTCGCAACCTCTCCGGCCTGGAGCGGGGCGGCTACGTGGTGCGCAAGAAGGGCTCCGACGACGGTCGGCAGACCGACGTGCGGCTCACCCCGCGTGGCAAGCGCATCGCCGACTCGATGAGCAGCGAGACCTCGCAGGCCTACACGCAGCTGCTGGAGCGCGTGAGCAAGGCGGAGCGCGGGCGGATCATCGAGGCCTTCGAGCAGGTCGCGCGGCTCCTCGACCCGCCGGTGTGAAACCGGGGCGAGAGATTCTGTGCGCGACATGATCGCGCTGGGACAGAAGGCCGCACGCTGAACGCAGGCGACCTACCCCGATGCGCACGTGTACGGCGGCTTTCCCGGGTCGTACGCCGGCGAGCCGCCGCCGGCAGGCGTGACCGCGCTGACCGAAGGCCCTCAAGCTGTTCGTCGTCGACGGACACTGGATCGAAGTCCGACAGCTGTAGACATCGCGCCAGAGGCGCGACAGGCGCGAGTACAAAAAGACACGAGGCCGACACATCGCCTTCACGGAGATGGTTCGGCCTCTGGTCTCACGGCTTACCAAAAAACGAAATGGAGCGGATGGTTCGGGGCCCCCCCGGG
>JAMFST010001362.1 GCA_026225435.1 Labilithrix luteola | reverse complement strand
GGCTCGGCCTGCCGGTCGTCTCCAAGTCGTTCGACGAGGCCGAAGGGCACTACGGTTTCCTCGGCCGCTTCTTCGCTCTCGACGCGCCCGCTTCGAGCGCCGTCACGCGAAGCCAGCTCGGCTGGGAGCCGAAGGAGCCGGGGCTCCTCGAGGACATGAAGGCGCATTACTTCGCGCCGCCGAAGAATCAGACCTGAGGAGGCGCGGTGATCGGCACCGCGGGTGCCGAAGGCGGCGCCGAAGCCACGCCCGCGTCGCATGACCGTTCTGTAGAAAAGCTGAATAGCCTTTCCACGATTCCGCAGCAGCAGCGCCTCGCCCGCGCCCCTACGGTCCCGAGGTGAAAAGAGGGCCGCAACCATGAATCTGCGTGACTATCTCGTGCTCGGTCGCTCGGGCCTGCGGGTGAGCCGACTGGCTCTGGGGACCATGACCTTCGGCACCGAGTGGGGCTGGGGGATCGACGAGGCGGCGGCGCGCTCGCTGTTCGATCGCTACGTGGAGTGCGGAGGAAACTTCGTCGACACCGCGGACGTGTACACCGGCGGGACGAGCGAGACGTGGGTGGGCAAGCTCGTGAAGGAGCGGCGCCTGCGCGACAAGCTGGTGCTGGCGACCAAGTTCTCCTTCAACGTCGAGGCGGGCAATCCGAACGCCGGCGGCAACGGGCGCAAGAACCTGTACCGCGCGCTCGACGCGTCGCTGCGGCGGCTGGGGACCGACTACGTCGACCTGTACTGGGTGCACTGCTGGGACATGTCGACGTCGATCGAGGAGGTCGCCTCGACGCTCACCGACCTGGTTCGCGCCGGGAAGGTGCGCGCGATCGGTCTGTCGGACGTGCCCGCCTGGTACGCCGCGCGCTGGCAGACGCTCGCGGAGCGGCACGGGTGGGAGAAGATCGCCGCGCTGCAGCTGGAGTACTCGCTGGTGGAGCGGAGCATCGAGCGCGAGCACATCCCGATGGCGCGTGAGCTGGGGATGGGCGTGCTCGCCTGGGGGCCCCTCGCCGGAGGCCTGCTGTCGGGAAAGTACACCCGTGAGACGACGGAGATCGCCGGCAGCGGGCGGCTCGATCGGATGAAGGGGAACCCGCTAGTCGCCGCGCGCACCGCGCCGTCGGAGGCGCGCTGGCAGACGGTGCTGGCGGTCAAGGCGGTGGCCGAGGAGCTCGGGTGCTCGGCCGCGGAGGTGGCGCTCGCCTGGATCCTCGGTCGTCCCGGAACCTCCGGGGCGCTCATCGGAGCGACCAAGATCGATCAGCTCGACGGAAGCTCGCGGGCGCTCGCGCTGGTCCTGCCGGAAGAGGCGCGGCGCCGCCTCGACGAGGTGAGCGCGCTCGACGTCGTCCATCCCTACGGACACTTCCGCGAGACGTTCCAGAAGTCGATGATCGACGGCGGCGACAACGTGCAACGCACCGCCCCCTGACGCGCCGCGCGCGCCCGAAAAGAAAATCGACCGCCCCGCGGTCCACTCTGGCCTCCCGCTCTCTCTGGTCTGGCGAGCCCTCGAAGGGAGGCCACTCGTGTCAGTCCCGAGCCACGCGTCGTACGCGAAATACAGACCACTCCGGGAGCTCCCGGCCCTCGCGCTGATCGACGCGGCGCGGGCCGGCGAGCCCGTGGCGATCGAGCAGCTCCTGGTGGAGGCGCGGCTCACGCTCGAGCGCTACGCACAACGCAGCTGCCTCGTCAGCGACGTCGAGGACGCGGTCCAGGAGTCGCTGCTGATCCTCTCGCGCTACCTCGCCTCGCTGCGCCACGCGCAGGCCTGGTCGCGCTGGCTGTTTCGCATCGTCCGCCGCCAGTGTCACCGGCTGGCGCGGGCGGCGCTGCGCAACGATCTGTGGGACGACGAGACGGCGGAACGCTTCGTCGCCGCCCGCACCGAGTACGAGCTTCGCCTCGACATCGTCGCCGCGCTCGAGTCGCTCCCCGGCTCGTACCGGGACGTGGTCGTGCTGCGCGATCTCGAGGGGCTGACCATCGGCGAGATGTCCGAGCGCCTCGGCCTCTCGGCCGCCTCCGTGAAAGGGCGCCTGCGTCGCGCCCGTGAGCTGACGCGCGAGTACCTGCTCGCGCAGTAGTGCCCTTCTTCCACGACGAGAGAACGATCCATGAACATTTCTACGAGCAGTCCCTTCCTTCGCCTCGGTGCAGCGCTGGCGCTGGCTCTCGGTGTCTCCGTCGGCTGCGGCAACTCCGATGACGACGCGGGTGCCCCCGCCGCCGATGCCGGCACCGCCGACGGTGCCGCCGCGACCGTCTCCGCCCCCTACGTCCTCGTCCACGGCGCGTGGATGGGCGCCTGGGCCTGGAACGACGTGGCGCCCGAGCTCCGCGCGGCCGGAGCCAACGTGATCGTCGTCGAGCTGCCGGCGCACGGCGCGGACATGACGTCGCTCGCCGATGCCACCTTCGCCAGCTACGTGTCGACCGTCTCGGCGGCGATCGCGGGGACCACCGGGCCGGTCACCCTCGTGGGTCACAGCCTGGCCGGGATGATCATCACCCAGGTCGCGGAGAACATGCCCGACCGCATCGGCAAGCTGGTTTACCTCGCCGCATACCTGCCGCAGGACGGCCAGTCGCTCTTCGATCTCGCCATGACGGACACCGACTCGCACTTGCTGGCGAATGCCGATTTCGACATGACCACCGGCCTGGCGAGCATCCCGATGGCCGACCTGCAAGACGACTTCCTCGCCGATGGAACCCCCGCCGAGGTGGCGACCTTGCAAGCCAACTACCGCGACGAGCCGCTCGGGCCGCTGGTCACGCCCATCCACACCACGGCGGCGAGCTGGGGCAGCGTCCCCAAGGTGTACATCTACACCGAGGAGGATCACGCGGTGTCCCCCTCCCTGCAGCAGCGCATGACGGCGAGCGTCTCGCTGGCGTCGACCGCGATGCTCGACACGAGCCACTCCCCGTTCCTCTCGCAGTCGGAGGAGGTCGTCTCGACGCTCGCGGGGCTGTGATCGAGCGGCTCGACGACTGGTGCTCGATCGACGTCTACAACGGCGTCTGTGCGTGGGTGGAAGACAACGTCGGGTCGACCAGCGTGCGCCGCGCCGGGGTGGCGATCGGCGAGCGCGTCTACGACTCGATGGTGGCGCGCAACGTGAACGCGCCGGATCC
>JAMFST010001361.1 GCA_026225435.1 Labilithrix luteola | reverse complement strand
CGCCGGTGACGATGAGCGCCGCGCAAGGGCCTGGCTTCCCGTGCGAGCGCGCGGCGGGCTCGCCGCTGTGGATCGCCGTGGCCGGGACCGGGGTCGCCGCCGCGCGCGCGGTCGCCGCGTTTCGCCAGGCGAGCGGGGGGCAGGATGTGCGCACGACGCGGATCTTCGTCGGCGTCCGTGGCCTCGCGGATCTGCCGCTGCGCGTGGAGCTGGAGGAGCTAGAGCGCGCGGGGATGGCGGTGACGGTGTGTCTGTCGCGCGAGGAACCGCCGGCAGACGCGCCGCAAACGCGCTTTCGCCGCGGCTACGTGCAGGACGCGATGCCGGAACGGTGCCTCGCCGGCACGCGCCTGTTCGTTGCCGGACCCGACGCGATGATCGTCGCGTTGCGCTCTCTCGCGGCCCGGCTCGGCATCGACGAGCGCGACGTGCATACCAATTACTGACGAGGCGGGGATCTCCGCGCTACCGTGGACGACCGCATGGCGGCGCCGAACATTTCCCGCGGGACGGTCCGGCAAGGGGGCAAGGAAGAGATTCGCGCCTCCTTCCTGAAGACGTATCTCCTGCGCGTGAAGGTGGAAAAGGGGGAGCGCGCGCTCGAAGCGCTGCTCGCCGAGGCCGGTGTGGGGCTGGAGATCACCGAGAACGAGACCAGCTGGCTCTCCGCGGCGATGACCCGTCGCGTGCTGAAGGGCGTGAGCGATCTGCTCGGCAAGGACGCCCTGCGCCACCGCGGCACCTTCGTGACGCACCCCGAGGCGCTCGGCACCATGGTGCGGGTGCTGCGAACGGCGGAGCGGCCGCTCGACCTGTACCGCTACCTGTCGGCCAACGCGCGCGAGCAGACGCGCATCGCCACCTGGGACATCGTCGAGCCGCCGGGAGACAGGTCGAAGGACGTGTCGTCGGTCCGGCTGACGTACCGGTTGCGCGACGACGGGAACGACGAGGGGGACGCGCTCGACGTCGCCGACGAGGAGCTGCTCTGCGTCGCCCGGCAGGGGGAGCTGGCGAGCTATCCGCTGCTCTGGGGGCTGCCCGAGGCGGAGATGCAGCACGAGGAGTGCCTCGCGCGCGGCGGGCAGGCGTGCGTCTACGACATCGAGTGGAAGCGGCCCAAGCCGCGCGGCGGCCCGATCCTCGCCGGTGTGGCGGCGGCCGCGGCTCTCGGCGGTGCGGCGGGTGCGGCGGGGACTCCGCTGGCCGGGGCGCTGGCGGCGGTGCTCGGCGGCGGTCTCGGCTGGGGCGCCGGACATCTGTACGACAAGTCGCTCGAGGACAAGGCGGCGCGCACCTTCGAGCGCAACCGGATCGCGGCGCTCGAGCGCGGTCTCGAGCTGCGCGGCGAGGTCGGAGGCAACCCGTCGGAGCTCACCGGCACGGTGCTCGGTGGCAAGTACCGCATCGGCAAGAAGATCGGGTCCGGCGGGATCGGCGTGGTCTACGCGGCGACGCACACCACGCTCGGTCACGAGGTGGCCGTGAAGGTCCTGCGCGGCGCCGCGGCGCGTGACGGCAGCGAGATCGCGCGCCTCCGTCGCGAGGCGTACATCCAGGTGCACATCGAGCACCCGAACGTCGCGCGCGTCATGGACCTCGACCAGATGCCCGACGGGTCGATCTACGTGGTCATGGAGCGCCTGGTCGGTCGCTCGCTGGCCGACAAGCTCAGTCGCGACGGCCTGGTCGCGCCCGGCGCCGCCATCCCGGTGTTCCTCGACGTGGCCCGCGCGCTCGGCGCCGCGCACGCCAAGGCCGTGGTGCACCGCGATCTCAAGCCGGGGAACGTGTTCCTCTGCGACGACGGCGGCTCCAAGGTGCTCGACTTCGGGATGAGCAAGCTGACGACGGCCGAGGCGCTGACCCAGACCGGCTACACGCTGGGGACGCCCGAGTACATGGCCCCGGAGCAGTGCATCGGCGCGCAGGTGGAGCCGCGCACGGACCTCTACGCCTTCGGCGTCATGATGTACGAGGCGCTCACCGGCGAGCTGCCGATCATCGCGCAGAACCGGCGCGAGCTGCTCGACATGCACCAGCGGCAAGTGCCCAAGCCGATGCGCGAGCGGCGGCCGGATCTGCTGCTGCCGGAGGCGCTCGACGCGGTGATCATGAAGTGTCTGCGCAAGCGGATCGCCGATCGCCCGCGCTCGGCCGGCGAGGTCGAGGCGAGCCTGGCAGCCATCTCGCTGACCGGCCTCGCGCTGACCTACTCGGAGGCGGTGCCGCGCCGCGCACCGAAGGTCGACGACAAGGTGACCAAGGTGAACACCGACGCGTCGACCTTGCCGGGAATGGTGAGCAGCTACCCGCCGCCGCCCATGCCCCCCCGCACGGAGAGCTGAGCTCTATTTCAGCAGCCACGTCATGCCGGCGATGCTCATGACGAGCACGACCAGCGCGGCGACTACGACGGCGACGTCGACCGGGGACCAGCCGCTCTTCTTCTTCGGCACGGGCGTCGGCACCAGGACCGACGGGGGCATCGCCACGATCGGCGCGTCCCCCGCGTGGCCGGTGTCCGGTGCGGCGGTCGAACCGGGCGCGGCGTCCTCGGCCGTGGGGTCCTTGGGCGTGGCCGACGGCGGCTCCGGGGGGACCTCGCCTTCGGCCATCGCCTCGTCGGCGGCCGCCTCGAGCCGGGCGAGCGTCGCCGCCAGCGGCTCGTCGAGCGCGATGACCGTGTGCCCGAGGGCCAGCGCCAGCTGCGGCCGCCAGATGACGTCGCGATCGCGTGGGAGCGGCTCGTCGCCGAGGTAGGCGCCGTTCTTCGAGCCGAGATCGCGCAGGAAGACCGTGCCGACCAGCGCGCTGCTGCCGGCGCCGTTGCCGTCGTGGCGGTAGACGGCCACGTGGTCGCGCGAGGCGTCGCCGTCGGAGAGTGGCAAGGCCGAGTCGGGTCCGCGGCCGATGACGTAGGCCCGCTCCGGTTCGTGCAGCAGCAGCTCGGCGCCGCGGTCCTTCCCCTCGACCACCACCAGCCGAGGGGTGCGATCGTCGCCGCGCTGGGCCATCGCTCCGGCGACGAGGGCGAGGGCGAGCTCGCGGGTGGCGCCGGCCACGTCGCGCGTCGGCGGCATCACGTCGAGGGTGACGTCGAGGTACACCCGCCCGAGGCGGATGCGATCGCCGGAGCGCAGGACCCGCGGAGCTCCGCGCGGCAGGCGCACCTCGCCGACGAAAGTGCCGTTGGAGCTCCCTTCATCGACGAGGACGAAGTCGCTGCGCTCGACCTGGATGAGCGCGTGCCGGTGGCTCACGCTCGGATCCGGCAGGCGCACGTCGCTCCCCGCGCCGCGGCCGAGCACCACCCGG
>JAMFST010001360.1 GCA_026225435.1 Labilithrix luteola | reverse complement strand
GAACGGCGATGCGTGGGTGCGCGTGATGGACAAGGATCTGTCCCCGCCGGAGGTGAGCGCGCTCGTCCTGCAGCGCATGCGCGAGATCGCCGAGGCGTACCTGGGCGAGGAGGTCACCGAGGCGGTGGTCACCGTCCCCGCCTACTTCGACGACGCGCAGCGCCAGGCCACCAAGGACGCCGGCACCATCGCCGGGCTCAACGTCAAGCGCATCATCAACGAGCCCACCGCCGCCGCCATCGCCTACGGGCTCGATCGCAAGAACAGCGAGCGCATCGCGGTGTACGACCTCGGCGGAGGCACGTTCGATATCTCGATCCTCGAGATCTCCGACGACGTCTTCAGCGTCAAGGCGACCAACGGCGACACGTACCTCGGCGGCGAGGACTTCGATCAGCGCATCGTCGACGCCATCGCGGAGAACTTCGCCAAGGAGACCGGCGTCGACCTGCGCACCGACCGCATGGCGCTGCAGCGCCTGAAGGAAGCGGCCGAGAAGGCGAAGCACGAGCTGTCGTCGTCGATCGAGACGGAGATCAACCTGCCGTTCATCGGCGTGAACGCGAAGAAGGAGCCGCTGCACGTCGTCAAGACGATGACCCGCACCGAGCTCGAGCTGCTCACCAGCGATCTCATCGAGCGCAGCCTCGGCCCCTGCAAGCAGGCGCTGGCCGACGCGCGGCTCACCCCCTCGGACATCCAGAACGTCATCCTCGTCGGCGGCATGACGCGCATGCCGGCGGTGCAGAAGGCGGTGAAGGAGTTCTTCGGTCGCGAGCCGCACAAGGGGGTGAACCCCGACGAGGTGGTCGCCGCCGGCGCCGCGCTGCAAGGCGCCGCGCTCATCGAAGGCGGCGACGTGGAGATGCTCCTCCTCGACGTCACGCCGCTCTCCCTCGGCGTCGAGACCGGCGGCGGCGTCTTCACCCGCCTCATCCCGCGCAACACCACGATTCCCACCGAGCGGAGCGAGGTGTTCACCACCTCGGTCGACAACCAGAACTTCGTGCCCATCCACGCGCTGCAGGGCGAGCGCGAGATGGCCGCCTTCAACCGCAGCCTCGCCCGCTTCGAGCTCACCGGCATCCCGCCGGCGCCGCGCGGCGTGCCGAAGATCCAGGTCACCTTCAAGATCGACGCGAACGGCGTGGTCAGCATCGAGGCGAAGGACCTGGCGACGATGCGCTCGCAGCAGGTCAAGGTCACCTCCACGAGCGGCCTCACCACCGCCGAGATCACCAAGCTGGTCGAGGAGAGCGAGCAGTACAAGCTCGACGACGAGATGAGGAAGGAGCTGGCCGAGCTGCGCAACCAGGCCGAGACGCTCCTCTACACGACCGACGCGGCCGTGGAGGGCTACGCCGGTCTGGTCGAGCAGGAGCTCCTCGACGAGCTGCGCGGCGGCGCCAACGAGCTCCGCGTCCTGCTCGAGGCCAACGAGGCGGTCGACACGATCCGCGGCGCGTACCAGGCGCTCGAAGCCAAGACGTTCTCCATCGCCGAGAAGCTTTACGGCGGCGCCTGAGGCAACGCGAATCGAGAGGCCCTCTCACGCAGTTTTACGCGGGGTTATTGGCAGCATGGGAAGCTACATGCTTCCGTCATACTTGTAATCCTGTGCCCGTACTACTCGTGGTCCGCCCTGAATGACTCGCGCTGCCCGTCGCATTCTCGTCCTCGTCGTCTCTGCCTTGGTCCTCGCCGGCGCGGTGACCGGAATCGTGCTGTGGCGCAAGAGTCACCAGCCGCCGCTGGCGACGTACAAGACCGAGACGGTCGAGAAGCGGAAGGTCATCGGCCGCATCACCGCTACCGGCACGCTGCAGGCGACGGTCACCGTCCTCGTCGGGACGCAGATCTCCGGGCGCATCGCCAAGCTGTACGCCGACTGGAACTCCAAGGTCACCAAGGGTGAGCTGGTCGCCAAGATCGATCCGCAGCTGTACGAGGCGACGCTCCTGCAGGCGAAGGCGAACTACGAGCAGGCCAAGGCCGCCGAGATCAAGGCCGTCGCCACCGAGAAGAACAACGAGGTGCAGCGTGACCGCACCGTCGCGCTGAACAAGCAGAGCCTCGCCGCGGTGGCCGACGTGGAAGCGGCGCAGACCCTGGTGCTCACGTCGGAGGCGGACGTGAACGTCGCCAAGTCCAACGTGGTGCAAGCGCAGGCGCAGCTCGCCCAGGCGCAGGTGAACCTCGAGTACACCAACATCATCTCGCCCATCGACGGCGTGGTCATCTCGCGCGCGGTCGACGTCGGGCAGACGGTCGCCGCCTCGATGACGACGCCCACGATCTTCACGATCGCCGAGGACCTGCGCAAGATGCAGGTGAACACCAACGTGTCCGAGGGGGACGTCGGGCGGCTCGAGACCGGGCAGCCGACCACCTTCACCGTCGACGCGTTCCCCGGACGCACGTTCAAGGGGGTCATCTCGCAGATCCGCAACGCCGCCACGGTGGTGTCCAACGTCGTCACCTACGACGCGGTCATCGACGTGGACAACTCGGACCTGCGGCTGCGCCCGGGCATGACGGCCAACGCCACGGTGAACTACGCCGAGCACGACGACGCGCTCAGCATCCCCAACGCCGCGCTGCGCTTCAAGCCGCCGCCGGAGGTGATCGCGCTGATGAGCGCGGGGGACGGCGATGGTGGCGGCGGCTTCGGCGGGCACG
>JAMFST010001359.1 GCA_026225435.1 Labilithrix luteola | reverse complement strand
GCCGTCCGCGGCGCTCGGGGTTCCTCCTCGCCTTCGCGCTGCTCCTGGCGGGCGTGGGGAGCGGCGGCTGGATGTTCTTCAAGCGCGTGCGCGCGGTGGATGCGACGACGACGCCGTCGACCGCGTCCTCCGTCACCGCGCCTTCGGGGTCGGGCGCTCCGTCGGCGAGCGCCTCCGCTCTCCCGACCACCAGCGGCGCGCTCGACGCGTCCGCCACGCAGGCACCGATGGCGGCCGATCCGGAGACTCCGACCTCACCGACCGCCGTGCCGAGCACCAGCTCCGCGGCCGTCCCGCCGGCGCATGGCGGCCCGCACCGGGAGCCCGAGCCGGCATCATCAGCATCCTCGGCGACCGCCGCCACACCGGGTACGGCTGCCGGGCACGCGCATCCGCGGGTGAACATCGTCGCCATCCACCCCGAGCACGTCACCTACGAGGCCGTGTACAAGGTGGTCAACGGCGGCGCCATCACCCGCTGCTACATCGCGGCGCTCAAGAAGCACCCCGAGGCGCAAGGCGGCAGCCCGACCCTCACCGTCGACTTCGAGGGGGACAAGGTCACCTCGGCCAAGCTCGACGAGGACCTCGGGATGCCGGAGCTCGGTCCCTGCGTCGCGCACCACCTGACCGGGATGAGCGTGCCCGGCGCCACGGATCCGGGGCACGCCACCGCGGAGCTCCTCTTCAGCACCGAGTAAGATCCCGGACATGCTCGAGCGGATCGCCCTTCACCAGACGCGCCTGCGCGCTCCCGGGCTCGGCCTCGACGCCAAGGGGATCGCGCTCGGCGCCAAGGGGCTCGTTCTCCTCCCCTCGATCGACCGCCTGGTCGCCTGGCTCGGCGTGTACACCCGCGAGCACTCGCTCGAGGATCTCATGCCCAGCCTGGAGATCCAGCTGCTGCGCTCGAAGCTGGGCACGCGCGAGATCACCCTGTCGTTCGCCGCCGAGTCGAGCGACCGCATGGACCGCGTGGCGGAGACGGCGCGGCTGGTCGGCGGCTTCACCTTCACCGGGACGAGCCGGCATTTCGTCCAGTACCGCGATGCCGCGGCCCCTTTCGGGTACGACGCCTCGCAGCTGCTGGCGACCAACGCGGCGCTGGCGCTGTACCACGACAAGTTCACCCAGATGTACGAGACGGAGCGCGCCATCGACCTGCGCGCGCTGCTGCTGCGGCTGATGCCGCACGTCGATCCGTCGACCACGACGACGCCTGGCCTGCGCTACCTGGTCGCCGAGCAAGGGCTCGGGCCGGCGCTGGTGCACTACTTCGTGCGCTCGCAGGTGGAAGGCGAGGTCTCGGTCGGCGAGTGGCCGCCGGCGTCGGCCTTCGAGGAAGGGATCGTCCGCCGCTACATCCTCCGCGTGCCCGAGCTGCCGGCGCGCATGCGGCCGCTGATGCAGTCGACGCCGGGCATCACCGTGTTCTTGCCGGCGGGGCCGGGCGTGGCGGTGGAGATCGGCTACCGACATCCGGTCGCCTTGCGCGCCTGTCCGGTGTTCGATCCGGCGGGGCTGGTGCTGTTGCGCGGTCGCGGCGACGAGCCCTGGGCGCTCGAGAAGATGCCGCAGATGGGCGACCTGCGCGCCTTCGCCCGCATCGAGCTGCGCAGCGAGGAGCTGCGATCGGTGGCGACGGCGACGGGGACGAGCGCGCCCGATCCGGTGAACATCCCGCTGCGCCTGCTCCCCTCGACCGGCGCGTGGAAGAACGTGGCGGCGACCTTCGTGCCGCTGGCGCAGCTGCCGCTCCTGCGGCGCCTCGCCTACGCGCTCCCGGCGCAGACCATCGCCCGCACGCGCATCGCGCTGACCGCGGAGGGGGCGTTCATCCGCTCGCCGCAGGGGATCGAGTCGATCCCGCTCGGGACCTTCTTCGTCGAGGTGCACGCCGGGTTGTACGTGCCTGCCGGCTACGACGTGATGCCGGCGGTCGCGCCGGAGGTGCTCCACCGCGCGCTCGGCTCGCCCAGCGGTCACGCCGTGTTCCTCTCGCCACGCGCAGGCGACGCCGGACAGGTCGGCGACGTCCGCGCGGTGGCCATCGAGGAGACGGCCTTCGCGCCGCTGGAGACCTCGCTCGTGG
>JAMFST010001358.1 GCA_026225435.1 Labilithrix luteola | reverse complement strand
GCCAGGCTGTCGTGGATGGTCACGTTCTTCGGGTTGGCGCCGCGCGAGGGGCAGGAGGGGCGGCAGTAGATCCCGGTCGTCGCCACCGAGTACCAGAAGCTGCCGTCGGCGCTCTTGTCGCGCGCCACGATGCGGCTCCAGCGGGGGTCGTCGGCGCTGCGGGGGCGCGGGGGACGCGTCTCGGTGGGGTGTCGGTCGGCTTGCATGGTCGCGGTTCCGTTCGTGCGCAGGGTAGACGTTAGCGTCCTTTCCTTCTGCGTCCGCCGGCGCACGGCCGCGCTCCGGGTCTTGCTCTCGAATCGGAGCGTGCAGCTTAAGCGGTGGCCCTGATGTGCCGTTGACCGGCGCATGGGTGCCTCCCTCGCGCACAAGTTCACCCCGGACGAGGTCCCGACCCGCCGGGCCTACCAGGGGCTCAAGCCGTCGGTGGTCAGCCCCGTCGTGCCGCCCGCCGGACCGGCGTCGAGCAGCTCGTCCCAGGGTGTCCGCTTCGACACCACGCGCTTCCCGCTGGTCGTCATCGAGCTGCCCGTCAGCCCGACCATCGAGGCCCATCGGGCGCTTTTCGATCAGTGCAACGCGCTGGCCGCTCGTGGCGAGCGCTACGGCTACGTGGTCGACATGCGCAAGACGAACCCGTTCGCCATCAGCGCCTCGTCGCGTCAGGAGGCGGCGCGGATGGCCAGCGAGAAGATCGACGTGCGCCGCGCGGCCACCATCTGCGAGGCACGGGTCATCGAGCACCCGCTGATGCGCGGGATCACCGTCGCCTTCGACTGGGCCGTCGGGCACCACTGGCCCACGGCGACCTTCGCCACCCTCGCGCAAGCCGAGGAGTGGGTGACCTCGAAGATCCGCGCCGACAAGCAGCGCTAGCTGGCGGAGTCGCGACCGCGGACCGCGTGCGTCATCGTCTCCACGTCGGCGAGCAGCTTGCGCGCGTGGAGCAACAGCGCGCGGCCCGGCGCGAGGAGCCGCATGCCGCGGCGGGTACGCTCGAAGAGCCGCACCTCGAGCTCGTCCTCGAGCGCGCGGATCTGCCGGGTGAGCGGCGGCTGGGCGATGTGGAGACGCTCGGCGGCGCGGCCCATGTGCTCCTCCTCGGCGACGGCGACGAAGTAGCGAAGCTGGGACAGGCTCACGACGGCCAGTATACGAGGCGCCGCACCTGCGCGCACGATACCTAAACGGTATTGGACCAGCCCGGCCGTGGTCGGTCACGGTGCGGCATGTCCGGCGCCATGCAGCTCATCGCCCCCCGCGATCTTCCCGCCTTCCGCCGCGCCGGGCGCGCCGCCGCCGACACCCTCGCGCTCATCGGCTCGCGCATCGCGCCGGGTGTCCGCACCGGCGACATCGACCGGTGGGTCCGCGAGGAGACCGCGCGCCAGGGGGGCAGGCCGAGCCAGCTCGGCTACCACGGGTTTCCCGCTGCGGTGTGCGTCAGCCCCAACGAGGTGGTCTGCCACGGCATCCCCGGCAACCGGAAGCTCGTTGCAGGCGACATCGTCAACGCCGACGTGACCACCGAGCTCGACGGCTTCCACGGCGACACCTCCGCGACGTTCTTCGTGGGCACCCCGGACGACGCCGCCCGCCGGCTGGTCGAGACGGCGCGCCGCTGCCGCGACGCCGGCATCGCCGTGGTCCGCGCCGGCGCGCGCCTCGGCGACATCGGCGCCGCCATCCAGGAGATCGCCCACGCCGCCGGCTACAGCGTGGTGCGCGACTTCGGCGGACACGGCATCGGCCGCAAGATGCACCTGGATCCGCACGTCTCTCACTTCGGCACGCGCGGTACCGGGCTGCGGCTCAAGGCCGGCATGGCCATCACCATCGAGCCGATGATCAACGAGGGGGGCGCCGAGATCCGCGTCCTCGACGACAAGTGGACCGTGGTGACCGTCGACGGCTCGCGCTCGGCGCAGTTCGAGCACACGGTCCTCGTCACCGAGACCGGCTGCGAGATCCTCACGCTGGCCCCCGTCAGTGAATCGCTGCCTGCACGATCGGAAGAAACAAGCTTCGCGGGTAGCGCCGGGTGAACGTGGTGGCCCGCGCGCGCGCCTCGTCGGTGCGGCCGGCCAGCGCGAGCGCCTGGATGGTCATGCTGTCGCGCTCCTCGGCGAGCCGCCCGCGCGGACGGGCCGCCGCGTCGGCGTGGAGCACGGTGAGCGCCGCCGCTGCCTGACCACGAGCCAGAGCGGTGCGCGCCACCTCGAGCTGCGCGCGCTCCGCGGTCAGCTCGGCGTCCTCGTTCGGTTCGGCGTGCGGAGTGAACGGCGGCGCCGTCGTCGCCGGTGCGACGCTCGCGGCCGGCGGCGCCGCCGGGACGTTCAGGGCCGGCACGCTCACCGTCGGCGCCGGCTCGGGCGCCTCCGGGACCGACGGAGCTGGCGACGAAGGCGCTGCCATCGCCGGTGGCGCTTGCCGCGCGTTGCGGGCGTGCTCAACGGCGGCGTAGCCAGCCACCCCGGAGGCGGCACCGGCGGCAAAGGCGACCCACGTCGCGGTCTTCTTGAGCGCGTGCCACGCCGTGGCCTTCCCCGCGGTCGCCGTGATCACCGGCGCGAGGAGCAGTCCCGCGCTCACCTTGGCCAGGATGTGCCCCGGCGCGCTCGCGGGCATCTCGTCGTGGCTCGAGGCGCTGTCGAAGAGCGCGCGCAGCTCCGGATCGAGCAGGTCGTCGGGCGGGGCGGTCACGAGCCCCTCCGTGCCTTGAGGCGAGTCAGCGCTTGCTTGAAGTCCTCGCGCCCGAGCCGCAGCCGCGAGTACGCCGTGTTCACCGGCACCCCCAGCGTCTCGGCGATGTCCTTCATGGGCGCGTCGTCCATGTCGTGCATCACCAGGATGGCACGCCGGTCGACGTCCACGTGCTGGAGCGCGTCGAGCACCAGCTTGTGCGCGTCGCGGGCCGAGAGCTGCTCGTCCGCGGCGGGCGTCTCCGAAGCGTGCCGCTCGCCGCCGCCCGCGCTGTCGCCATCGATGAAGACCTCGCGGCGATGGTGCGCCAGGCGGCGCTCGGCGGTCACCACGCGGAAGGCGATCCCGAAGAGCCAGGGGCGCAGGGGTCGGCCGCGGTCGTAGGTGTCGAGACGGCGGTACACGATCAACCACACTTCGCTGGCGAGGTCTTCCACGTCCGAAGCGCGCGCACCGAGACGGCGGAGCGTGTTCCACACGTAGCGGACCTCGGCGTCGAAGATGGTGCGGAACAATTCATTCGCCGGGCCCTCTGCCCCAGGAGATTGCGGGGGTGCGGGAGGTTTCATCACGGAAACTGAACGGAGACTTGCAGACCGAGATCTCCGGCCACCGTCGAGGTCGACCAGGCATCCTCGTGGTCGATGCGCAGGGTGGTCTGGGTGAGCGGGACGAGCGCTTCGGCGTAGAGCCCGAAGGCGAAGATGCGGCCGATCGGCCAGGACACGTTGGCCCGGGCGCCCACGGCGGCGAAGAAGGTGGAGTGGGTCTCGCTCGTGAGCACGTGGCTGGCCGTGCCGGTGAGCGCGCCGAGATCGGCCGCGGCGCAGAGCGCGAGGATGCCGTGGTGCCAGCAGGGGACGAAGGTGCCGACGAGGAGCGACGACTGCACGCGCGCGCCGGCGCCAGAAGCGCCTGCTCCCGGGACCGATACGGACGCCGAGGTCGGCGCGTCCGCACGCCCGCCGAGACCGATCGAGACCGGGCCGGGGACGCCGTCGGTCGCCGGTCGCAGCCGCACCTCCGCCGCGCCACCGAAGGACACCGCCGGCGCGAAGCCGACGCCGGTGACGAGCGCTGCGTCGAGCGACGGGACGATCGACGTGTGCGACGGCGTCGCCGGCCCCTCGACGAAGACAACCGGCTCGGGAGCGATCGGCGGCGGCTCCGCGTCGACCGGCGGCGGGCTCGCCGTCGCGTGGAGCGGATCGATGGCGATGCTCATTGCCAGCGCCACCGACGAGACCAGCTCGCGGCAGTCGACCGAGTGCGAGTCGAGCGAGCGCGCGCCGACGATCGCTCCGCGGGCATCGAGGCTGTCGATCTGCGCGTGCAGCCCGCGCGCGGTCCGCGCCACCGTGACGGTGATCCGCCGCCGACCGTGCGGGGCGAACGGATCGTAACCGAGGTGCGCGAGCACGGCACTGCGCAGCGCGCTCTCGTCGGGACAGTACTGCGCGCCGGCGCGTCGGGTGTACTGCAGCGCCACGTCACCGTCGTCGGCAGCTGCGCCACGAGCCATGGCCGCGCTCGCGAGGAGCACGCACGCGGACACGAGGAAGCGCGAGGCCGTCGACCGGGGCAACGCGCGGCAAGCTAGCGCAAACGCCCGAGCGTCGATCAAAATCGCCGGCTCGGTCGATTGTGTGATGAGCGGCGCTTCGTGCCCGCAATCCCCGGGCATGCCGAAGACTCGATATGTGTACTTTGCAGCAACCGCCATGACCTGCGCCGCCTTTGGCTGCACCGGTGGCGGGAGCAGCGGCTCGCACGGCGTGAGCGCTCTGTCCCAGGCGGACACCGCCAGCGCGGGCACGCTCACCACGGCGATCTTCCACGCCGCGCCCGGCAGCACCTTCGCCGACCCGGGCACCGAGCTTTCGCTCATGGCCAGCTACGCGGCGACCACCGCCCCCGACTACACCTTCGCCGATGGCACCTCCGCGTTCGTCTTCGACGGGAACGACTCTGGCGGCTCGGGCGCACCGACCTCCACGTTCCTCGGCCACGACGCCAGCGGCGCGGCCTCTATGGATGCGCAGAACGTCGCCGACACCATCGTCGATGCCAAGGGCTACTTCGTCGCCACCGCCGGCGGCATCTACCACTTCCACATCGGCGCCACCGACGACGCCGCGGGCATCTACATCAACGGCAACGGCACCTCGGGCAGCGGCACGCTCGTCGTCAGTAACAACTACACCGAGGGGAACACCGCCGACGCCACCGTCACCTTGACCGCCGGCGCGACCATCGCCGTCGAGGTGCTC
>JAMFST010001357.1 GCA_026225435.1 Labilithrix luteola | reverse complement strand
GGTCCAGCCGGTGACAGCACGAGCGCCGTCGTCAGCCTCGGGAACGGCGGGCAGATCACGCTCCTCTTCGATCCCCCGATCGCCGACGCGGACGGCTGGGATCTCGCCGTCTTCGAGAACGCCTTCGCCGACACGTACCTCGAGCTCGGCTTCGTCGAGGTGTCGAGCGACGGCACCCACTTCCAGCGCTTCGACTCGGCCTTCCGCTCCGCAGGCACCGCCTGCGCCGGCTGCTCCGGCACGGCCACCAACATCGGCGGGCTCGCCGGCAAGTACGTCGTCGGCCAGGGCACGCCGTTCGACCTGAGCACGCTGCGCAACTTCCCCCTCGTCCGCGCCGGCACCGTGGATCTCGGGGCCATCCGCCAGGTGCGCATCGTGGACATCGTCGGCGACACCTCGACGCTCGACTCGTTCGGCCGACCGATCACCGATCCGCTGAGCAGCGCGGGCTCCTCCGGCTTCGACCTCGACGCCATCGGCGCGCTCCACCGCTGACCGGCGTGCTACGCCATCTGGCATGGCGCGCATCGTCTCGCTCCTCCCCTCGGCGACGGAGATCGTCTGCGCGCTCGGCGCCGGGGACGAGCTGGTCGGCATCTCGCACGAGTGCGACTTCCCCGCGTCGGTCGGTGACCGGCCGGTGCTCACCCGCTCGCGCGTGGACATCCACGCCTCGAGCCGCGCCATCGACGACGCCGTGCGCGCGGTCATCCACGACGCGCTCAGCATCTACACCGTCGACGACGCGCAGCTCGGCGCGCTCGCCCCCGACGTCATCGTCACCCAGGATCTGTGCGAGGTCTGCGCCGTCTCGCTCGACGACGTGCGCGCGGCCGTGGCCCGCCTGGCGCATCGCGACGACATCCGCATCGTCAGCCTGCGCCCCACCCGGCTCGACGACGTCCTCGGCGACGTCGAACGGGTCGCCGCGGCCATCGGGCGCGAAGCCGAGGGGCGGCTGGTGCGGGCCGAGCTCGACGGCCGCATCGAGGTCATCGCCGCCCGCGCCAGGGCCGCCGTCGACAGCAGCGATCGGCCACGCCCCCGCGTCGTCTCGCTCGAGTGGATCGACCCGCTGATGCTCGGCGGCACCTGGATGCCCGAGCTCATCGATCTGGCCGGCGGGATCGCCGTCGGAGCCGAGGCAGGGAAACCGGCGCCCACCATCGACGTACCCATGCTGCGTGAGCTCCGTCCCGACGTGGTCGTCATCACGCCGTGCGGCTTCGGGCTCGAGCGCACGATGCAGGAGCGCGACATCCTCCAGCGCTCGGTGGTCGACGTGGTGCGTGACGGGACTGCCGGGCGCGCCGGCCGCGACGACGTGCGCGTCTACGTCACCGACGGCAACGCCTTCTTCAACCGCCCCGGCCCGCGCCTGGTCGAATCGCTCGAGATCATGGCCGCCTGCGTCCACCCGGGCGCCTTCGCCGATCTGGCCGCCAAGCACCGCGCGGTGCTCGTCCCGCTCGACTGACGGGCGATCGTGGTGGTCGTGCTAAGCGTCGCGCCCGTGACGGTCTCCCGGCGGCCCGGTCGAAACGCGTGGTTCTTCGGGGCCGTGGCGGCGCTCATCGTCGTCTCGGCGCTTCTCTTCCACCCGCGCGACACCGACGGCAGTGTCCCCTTCGTGCCGGCGCGCGGCGACGTGGTGCTGGCGCAGGTGCCGGCGGCGACCTCACCGCGCGCCCGGCAGATGAACCAGCTACGCGCCGCCCTGGCCGAGCGGCCCGGCGATCTCAACGCGGCGCTGCGCCTGGCGCAGATGGACATCGAGGAGTCGCGCAAGCGCGCCGATCCGCGCTTCCTCGGCTACGCGCAGGCGGCGCTGGCCCCCTGGTGGACCGAGGAGAAGCCGCCGGAGCCGGTGCTGCTCCTGCGCGCCACCATCCGCCAGAGCGTGCACGACTTCGACCTGGCGATGACCGATCTGAACACCGTCATCGACCACGATCCGAACAACGCGCAGGCGCTGCTCACCCGCGCGGTGGTCCACTCGGTGCGCGGCGAGTATGAGCAGGCGCTGGCCGATTGCTCGCCCTTGCCCCGGCTGGCGCCACCTCCGGTGGCGTCCGTGTGCATCGCCCAGATCTACGGGGTGAACGGCAAGGCGGCCGATGCCGCCACGATGCTCGAGCAGGCGCTCACG
>JAMFST010001356.1 GCA_026225435.1 Labilithrix luteola | reverse complement strand
CGTGCTCGGCGCGGGCCTGCTGGCGCTCCTCCTGTTCACGCCGCTCTGGCTGCTCACGCCGCTCGCCCTCCTGGTTCCGCTCGTGAGCATCGCCTCGGTCATCACCGCAGGGATGATGTTCGCCAAGAAGACGCCGGCAATGCGGATCAACGCCGGTTGGCAGAGCTGCGTCTTTCTCTTCGGCACGGTCGGCGGAGTGCTCCTGACGCTCTACGGATCGCTCTGCGCGCTCTTCATGGCGGCGGGCGGGCGCGGTCGGCAGATCCGTTCCGCGGGCCGGCCGCTCCTTCCGCCGGTGCTCCCGGGTGACGCCTGGACGCGGAGCGAGCTCGCGCTCGGGAGCTGCGCGACGCTGGACGAGACGGAGCGGCGAGCGCTCGCCCGGCAATGGCGCGAGAACGGGCGCACCGAGCACGCCTCGGTGGCCGCCTTCGCCGAGCTCACGCGGGAGCTGATGGTGCTCGGCGCGCCGCCCGCGCTCCTGGTCGCCGCGCAGCACGACGCGCTCGACGAGATCCGCCACGCCGAGCTGTGCTTCGCCCTGGCGCGCGCGCTCGACGGCGCCGACGAGAGCCCCGGCCCATGGAAGGCCGCCGGGCGCGACCTGCCTGGTCACCTCGGGAGTCGCACGCTCGCCCTCTCTTCCCTGGCGGTCTCCTCGCTGGTCGACGGCGTCCTCCACGAAGGGCTCTCGGCGCGCATCCTCGCCCGCCTCGCCCGCCGCTGCGAGGACACCGAGGTCGCCGCCATCGTGAAGAAGATCGCAGCCGACGAGGGGCGCCACGCAGCCCACGGGTGGGACGTGGTCCGCTGGTGCGTGGCCGAAGGGGGCGTGCCGGTCGTGCAGGCCCTGCGCGGCGCAGCGAGGGCAGTCCCGACTCGCGCCGCGAGCATGCAACCCGAGGCGGCCAAGGACGGCGCCTGGGAGCGCCACGGCATCCACGGCGACGCGCTCCACGACGAGGAGTACGCCAAGGCGGTGGCCGACATGCGGCGGAGGGTGGCGAACCTGTGGACGGTGACGGCTCCGGCGGGCGCCAGCACCTTCACCAACGCCTGCTAGCGCATTGCTAGCGCTCAGGGCTTCGTCACGCCTCGCGAGAGCTGCCGCAGCAACAGCGCCAGCTCCTGGTTCATGAGGTCGACCTCGGCCTGCACCTCGTCGAGCATGTCGGCGCGGTCGCGGAGCTCGTCGAGGTCGTAGTCGCCGCCGTCGCCGAAGAAGAGCGCGGTCCGGTGGGCGCGCGTCTCCTCGTCGCGACCGAGCATTCCGTTGGTCTTCCAGCGCGCCGTCATCTGCTCGCGGGGCGTCGGCTTCTGCGAGTCCGGATCGAGCGACGCGCGCCGCTTGCTGAGAAAGTGCCACACGCTGGGCGAGAAGAGCGACGAGCGCTCCGGGTTGGTCCACAGGTCGCGCAGCTGGTTGCGCGGGTGCGCCAGGTGCACGCGCGAGCCGCTGGTGGTGAGCGCCAGCGCGCCGAGCACCGCCCCGAGCGCACCGCCGGCGATCCCCACCGCGGCCGGTCCGCGCGAGGCGTCGCCGTTGGACAGTGACCACGCGCCCGCCGCGACGCTGGTGAGCGCGCCGACGCCGAGCGAGGCGATGGTGAGCGCGCGCGTGCGGCTCGTCTCGTGATCCTTGAGGCTATCGCGCAGGAGATCCGCCCGCCCCTGCTCGCAGTCGGCGGCGACGGCCGCAGCGGAGATGTCCGCCTTGGCCAGGTCCAGCCGCTCGAGGAGCGCTTGCCTCTTGGCCACCAGCTCGGTCCCGGACGATCCGACCAGGTCGTTCAGCTCGTCCACCACCCCGATCGCCTCGGCCACCCGGAGCGCGCGCGGCGAGTAGGCCGCCTTCACCGCCGGCGACGGGATCTGCGACTGCGCGTCGTCCTCCCCCGCGAGCGACGGGTCGGAGAGCCAGTCGATCGCGGTGCCGCAGGTCGAGAGCGTCGGGCTGTTCACCGGCTCCACCGAGGCCAGAGGAATCACGTGGCCACAGGCGAGCTCGCAGGGGATCGCAAGCGCGAGCAGAGCGGCAAGGACCGTCGACCTCGGGAGCACGGCGCGGCAGCCTACATGATAGTGGTTTCCTCGATGCAGCCGCACGCGAGCCACCCGATCGGCCTCACCCCCGCGCCCGGAGAGATCCTCGACGGCAGCCTCTTCGGCCCGGAGAATCACTGCTTCGCGTGCTCGCCGGATCACCCGCACGGCTTTCACCTGCGCTTCACCGTGGAGGGTGACGAGGTGGTCACTCGCATGACGCCAGGTCCGACGCACGAGGGGCCGACCAGCATGATGCACGGCGGCCTGGTGACGACGCTCGCCGACGAGATCGCGGTCTGGGCGCTCATCGCCCTGCGCGGCAAGTTCGGCTTCACCGCGGCGATGAAATCGCGCTTCGTCTCCCCCACGCGGCTCGGCAAGGAGACGGTCGCGCGCGCGCGGATCGTGCGCGACAGCACCCGCATCACCTACGTCGAGGCGCGCATCCTCCAGGACGACGGCGCCACCGTGTGCTTCACGAGCGAGATGAGCTTCGTGGTGCCGGACGTCGCCGGCGCAGAGAAGATGCTGGGGACGAAGATGCCGGAGGACTGGAAGAAATTCTTCCGCTGACGCCGGCAGGCGGCTGATCGGTCACACGGCCCAGACGAGCCATGCGTCGCCGAACTCGTGCCCCTGCAGGCCGGCGGTGCGCGACAGCTCCAGACCGCAGCGAAGCGCGTCTCGCGAGGCGAAGGCGGAGAGCAGCTCGAAGTGCGAGGTCCCGTCCTCGTGCACCCCGGTGAGGAGAGCGTCGACGACGCGCAGCTCGGTGCCCGGGCCGAGGCGAAGAGCGGTGACGCCCTCCTCCTCGCCGCCGGACCGCGCGGCGCTCTCGAGCGCGCGGACGACGCTGGTCCCGACGGCGACCACCCGGCCGCCAGCGGCGCGGGCGGCGTGTACCCTCGCGAACACCGTTCGTGAGACGCGCCAGCGCTCGGGCAGGGGCAGGTGGGCGTCGAGGACCGGGTCGCCGGTGGACGACAGGCCCGCCGAGTGGGTGACGCCGACGACCGCGATTCCGCGCGCCCGCAGCGCGAGGAGCATCTCCACGCCGAGCGGCAAGCCAGCCGACGGCACCTCCAGCGCCCACGGCACCGCGGCCCACTGGTTCTGCACGTCCCACAGGCCGAGGCGCTCGGGCACATGTGCATACTGCACGGGTCGACCGGCGCGGTAGAGCGCGGAGTAGAAGGCGGTCACGTCGCCGTCGCCGTCTGGAGAGACGAAGGTGATCTCGACGAGCCGCGGGGAGAGCGGAGAGATGATCGTCACGCGCGCGCGCAGCGTGGCGCCGGCGACCAGCTCGTCCCCGATCGCGAGCGCCGGCGGCGGCCGATCCTCGGTGCGCATGCGGTGATCGCCGCGCCCGAGGACCACCGCGTCGAAGCGACGCGGATCGGCCGTGAGCCGCGCCAGGCGGATCTCCACCGGCGCGCCTCGCAGCGTCGCGGGGACGGCCGCCGGCAAGGTGGCCGCGTCGTTGACCACCACCACGTCGCCGCGCGCGAGGAACCTCGGCAGATCGTGGACGGTCGCCAGCCGCGCGTCTCCGCGGTCGAGCGCGAGGAGCCGCACCTCTCCGGCCGGTCGCGGTGCCGCGGCGGCGATCACGACGACCTCTCGATCAGGGAGACCAGCCGCGCCGCCACGTCCGCGGGATCGGCCAGCGTCGTCGGATCCGCCTCGGGGAGCGCCTGGCGATGCATCCGGGTGTTCATCTCTCCCGGATCGACCGAGAGGAAGCGCAGCGCCGGGACCGCCGCGAGCTCCACGGCGAACGAGCGCGCCAGGTGGTCGCTCGCCGCCTTCGACACCCCGTACGCACCCCACCGCGGATAGGCCTCGGTCGCCGCGTCCGAGCTGACGAAGAGGACCACCCCGCGCTCGCGCAGCACCATCGAGCCGGCGATCACCTTGGTCAGCCGGAAGGGCCCCAGCAGGTTCACCTCCAGCACCCTCTGCAGCTCCTCGCACGGAAGGTCGAGCAGCAGCGGCATG
>JAMFST010000160.1 GCA_026225435.1 Labilithrix luteola | reverse complement strand
TGCAGCGCGCCATCCAGCGCGGCCGGAGCGAGATCGACGAGTCGCTGGCGCGCGAGATCTGCGCCGACTGGAAGCACGACGCCGCGGGCGGTTCGCTGGTGCTCGACGGGGTCGACGAGCTGACGCCGCGCGCGCAGATGATGCTCGCCCGTGTGCTCCGCGAGCCGGCGAAGAACCAGAGCCCGATGCTGGCACCGCGGCTGATCAGCCTGGCCACGCACCTCGCCGCCGCGCCGCACGCGCTCCAGGTGAACGTGCCCGCGCTGCGCGATCGCGAGGGGGACATCCACGCGCTGGTGCGCCATCTCCTCACGCTGCACGGGGGTGATCGGAGGACCAACGTGAGCCTGCACCCGCGCGCCTGGCGGGTCCTCATGTTCCACGCGTTTCCCGGCAACGTGCGCGAGCTCGGCTGGGTCATCGAGCAAGCGCTGCTGCGGAGCGCTCCGGGCACGATGCAGGTGGCCGGCACGGATCGCGGGCCGGACGTCATCGACGTCGATCACCTGCCGCCGGAGCTGGCGCGGGCGCAGATGTCGGGGATCCGCGCGGTCACCCGCGTCGCTCATTACTGAGGCTTCGGGTACGGGCGGCCTGCTACCCTGAAGCGGGTGCGCTCGCGTTCACGCTGGTCGGCCCTTCCCGGTCTCGTCGTCGGTCTCGCGATCGGCGTGAGCGCGGGGACCGCCTCGGCGCAGGACTTCGACCCGCGCGGGCGGCATCACGGGACGACGCCGGCGCCGAAGCCACACGGTCCTTCGCATCCGACCACGCCGAGCTCGGGGCCGACCACGTCGCCCAGCACGGGCACCACGCCTTCGCCGACCGCAACACCGGAAGCGGGCGCGCCGGCGGCGGTGCTCATCGAGCGATACACGCGCATCGTGGTGCAGCAGCCGGGGGCGCCGTTCCCGCTGCAGCGGCTGGCGCAGCTCTATCGCGAGCGCGACGGGAACCTGCAGAAGCTGATCGCCGACATGCAGGCGCGCGCCGGCGGCACCGGCAGCACGGCGAGCGCGGACACCTACGGAGCGACCGTGGCGCTCGCCGGCCTCGCCAAGATCGACGGTCGCGGAGACGACGCCATCCAGCTGTACAACAAGGCCATCGCGCTCAAGCCGGACGACGCCGGCGCGCTCCTGGCGCTCGGGCGCCTGCTCGCCGACCGCAACGACCAGGCCGGGGCGCGCGGGATCTTCGAGCGCGCGCTCGCCCTGCAGAAGACGCCGAGCGATCGCGAGCAGACCCTGCGCACCCTCATGGGTCTGGCGCTCGATCAGAAGGACTGGGACGCGGCCAAGGGGTTCCACAACCAGCTGGTGAAGGCGCAGCCGCGCAGCCTCTTCGTGAAGGGGGAGCTCGGGCACGAGCTGTTCAACCGCGGCGAGTTCGTGCGCGCGGAGGCCGAGCTGCGCGAGTACGTGGCCGCCTCGCAGGGGGACAACCGCACGCTCGCCTCGGCGCTGCGCGATCTCGGGCGCGCGCAGGCCAAGGCGGGGGAGACCGACGCGGCCATCGCCACCTTGAAGCGCGGCCTCTCGGCCTCGGGCAGCGAGGCGGCGGTGCGCACCGAGATCTACGAGACCATCGCCGAGATCTACCGCGCGACCGACCGCCTGCCGGAGCTGGTGAAGCAGCTCGAGGCAGAGCACCCGAGCGACTACGCGCGCCTCGCGCTCCTCGGAGGATTGTACGAGGAGACGGGCGACGCGGCGGGAGCCCTGCGCACCTACGGGCGCGCGCTCTCCGTGAACCCGCGGCAGATCGACCTGCGGCTGAAGATGATCCACCTGCTGCAAGCGCAGGGGGAGCTCGACAAGGCGATCGGCGAGTACGACTCGCTCATCCGCTCCTCGCCGCAGAACCCGCAGTTCGTCTTCGACGAGTGCGAGGCGCTCATGCAGCGGGGCGATCGCGCGCGGGCGCTCGGCCTGCTCCACCAGCTGGAGGCGCGCGCCGGGACCGACGACGACGTGCTCGCGCGGCTGGCCGAGTTCTACGGGCGCATCGGCGAGGCGGAGCAGTCGACCAAGGTGCTGCAGCGGCTGGCGGCGGTGGCGCCGAACGATCCGTCGCACCTGGTGGACCTCGGCGATCGCTACTTCCAGAACGGGAACGTGCCGCAGGCGGTGGCCACCTGGAAGCGCATCCTCACCACGGTGACGCCGCGCTCGCGGGCGCTGGCGGCGCTCGGTGACGTGTACCTCGATCACGACATGTCGACCGAGGCGCTCGCCGCGCTCAAGGAGGCGGCGCAGCTCGAACCGAACAACCCGACCTACAAGCGGCAGGTGGGGGCGGCCTACGAGCGCAACCACGACTACGCGGCGGCGCGCGGCGTGTGGATGGACCTGTGGCAGAAGGCGAAGCAGGGCGCGACGCAGGACCACACGCTGCTGCGCGAGGCGCGCACCCGCATCGTCGCCTTGTGGTCGCTCGAGCACACGATGGACGCGCAGACCGGTCCGCTGGGGGCCGCCTTTCGCGCCGAGCCGCCGGATCTGGAGGCGGGGCGCATGCTCGCCGAGGTGCTGCTGCGGCTGCGCAAGCTCGCCGAGGCGGAGGACGTGCTCTCGAAGGTGCTCGTCAAGGCGCCCGGCGACATCGACAGCTACCTCGCGCTCGAGCGCACCTACGTGCAGGACAACAAGATCGAGCAGGCCATCGGCGTGCTCGAGAAGCTGGTGGTCGTCGACCCCAAGCGGGCGCGCGAGCTGTACCAGCGGATGGCGCAGTACGCGGTGCAGATCTACCGCGACGACGACGCGGTGAAGTACGCCGCGCGCGCCGTGGAGCTCAACCCGGAGGACGCCGAAGGGCACCGGCGCCTCGGAGAAATGTACCGCCAGCGGCAAGACCCGGAGCGGGCGGCGAAGGAGTTCCGCGAGGCGATCGCCAAGAACGAGCGGCTCTACCCGGTGTACTTCGAGCTGGCCGAGCTGCGCATGGCCAAGGGGACGCCGGCGGACATCGACGAGGCGGATCGCCTGTACCGGCGCGTCCTGCGCTCGGCGCCGGACGAGGAGCTGGTCGCCAAGGCGGCGCGCGCGTCGATGCAGATCAACCTGGGTCGCGGGAAGCTCGAGTCGCTGGAGAGCGATCTGTTGCCGCTGACCATCGCCCACCAGGACAAGCCGATCTACCGGCGGCTGCTGGTCGAGATCTACGGGACGCTGACCTATCCGCTGGTGCAGAAGGTGCGCGCCGGGCAGCCGGAGGAGGGGAAGGCGGCGCGGGCGGAGCTGGCGAAGATCGGCGCCCGGGCGGTGAAGCCGCTGCTCGACGCGCTCTCCGATCCGGACGAGGGGCAGCAGCGCATCGCCATCGACGCGCTGGCCTACGTGGAGAACAAGAACGCCGGGCCGGCGCTCTTCGCCTACGCGACCGGTGCGGCCGATCTCGGGCTGCGCACGCGGGCGATGACGGCGTGCGGAGCGCTGCGCGATGCGGGCTTGCTCCCCAAGTACGCGGCGCTGCTCTTCCCCAAGACGGCTGGCGTTGGGGTGCCGACCGACGCGGTGGCCACGGCGGCGGCGTTCAGCGTGGCGCGCCTGGAGACGCCGAGCGCGGCGCCGTACCTGCGCCGGCTGATCGAGCAGGGGACGCCGGAGATGCGGGCGTATGCCTCGCTCGGCGCGGCGGCGGCGCACGATCACGCGGCGGTGCCGGCGTTGCTCCTCGAGGCGCGCTCGGCGGAGTCGGGCAACGTGGCGCGCGCGGCGGCGGCGTACGCGCTCGGCGAGCTGGGGGCGGACGCGGTGACGCCGACGCTGCTGGTGCTGGCCAACGGGGAAGACGCGCTCCCGCGGCAGACGGCGCTCCTGGCGCTCGCGCGGCTCGGAAGCGCGGGCAGCGCCAGCGCGCCACATGGCGACACGGTGGCAGCGTTGAGCGCGGCGCTCTTCGCCGAGAGCGAAGGGGAGGGGGGACGCGCGGTGCAGAGCGCGCTCGCGGTCCGTCGCGCCGGAGCGGCCGGTCTGACCTGGCTCGCCGCCGGCCCGCACGGCGCGAGCCTCGCCGGCAAGCAGCGCGATCCGCTGACCCTGCCCGACGAGCCGCTCGACGCCGAGGCGACCTTGCGCGCGCTGGTGCCGACGGATCTCCCGGTCGAAGGACGGGTGGCCGCGGCCTCGAAGTTCTCCGCGGCGATCAGCCGGGCGGGGCTCGACGCGCTCGGCACCTCGGGCAGCCGCGCGCTGGCGGTGCTCGGCGCGCTCGGCGACGGCGGCGGTGAGCTGCTGCCGCTCCTGCGACGCGGCGACAAGGGGAGCGTCGCGCGGGCCATCGAGACGACGATGGAGCCGGGCATCCTGCCGCTGGTGCACCACCCGGACGTGGAGACGCGGGTGCAGGCGCTGGCGGTGCTCGCCGGGCAGACGAGCGACGGGGCGGAGAAGGCGCGCATCGACGCGCTGGCCGATCCGTCGGAGGCGGTACGGCGGATCGCGCTGTCGACGACCGCGGCGAACGGAGTGAACGGCACCGGCGGCGAGGTGCGCGCCGCGAACACGGACGCGTCGGTGAAGGCCGTGGGGCACGTGCTCGAGCACGACGAGAACTGGTCGATGCGCGTGCTCGCGGCCGAGGCGCTCGGTCGGCTGGGCGCGGGGAACGCCGGCGCGAGCGCGATGCTGGCGCACGCGGTCGAGAGCGACGCCTTCGCGCTGGTCCGCGAGGCGGCGCTCCTGGCGCTGGCGAAGGTCGATGTCGCCGCGGGAAGACGCCTCGCCGCCGACCGGTCCACGCGTGATGCCGAGCCGCGCGTCCGCGAGACGGCGCTTCGTCTCGCGCACGCGTCATGAGCCCGGGCCGTCTCTCGATCGGCGTGATCGCGCTGGCTACGGCGCGCGCGTCGCTGGCCGGCTGCCGCCAGCGCGATACGTTCACC
>JAMFST010001355.1 GCA_026225435.1 Labilithrix luteola | reverse complement strand
GCTCGAGCCATGATCCGCGCGGTGTGCCGGAGCGACGAGGCGCGCACCCGCTCGACACCGAAGCGCGACCACACATCGAGCCCGACTTGCGAGAGGAGCGCCGGCAGCACGTTCGGGGTCCCGGCGGCGAAGCGCTGGGCATCGCGGGCGTAGTCGGTGGCGGGCTCGAAGGAGAGCGGATCACGCCCCGCGAACCACCCGGTCGCCGCCGGGCGCAGCGTTCCGAGGAGCTCGGGCCGCACGTAGAGGAAGGCGATCTCGATCGCCCCGCACAGCCACTTGTGCGCGGTGCCGAAGAGGAAGTCGACCCCCCAGTCCGCCGCGTGCACCGGGACGACGCCGACGGTCTGGCACGCATCGATGGCGACCAGCGCCCCCACCTCGCGCGCGCGGCCGACGAGCGCGGGGACGTCGATCAGCGCTCCGGTGGCGAACGCCCCGTGAGACGCGAGCACCCGCGCGGTGCGCTCGTCGATCGCCTCGTGGAGGGCCGCTTCGTCGACGCTGATCCCGTCGCGCGACGGAACGACGACCAGCTCGAGCCCGTAGCGGGCGAACCCGCGCAGGATGAACTCGGCGGTGGGGAACTCGAGCGAGGTGGTGACGACCTTGGGCCGCTCGTTCCAGGCGAAGGCGCTGAGCACGCGCCCGAGGAGCACGCTCACGTTCCCGTCGGTGCTGACCGTGCGGGGCGCCGCGCCGAGCAGCGTCGCGATCCCGTCCTGGTAGCGTCGCACGCCGGCCAGCCACTCGTCCCAGTGCGTGTCGCGGTAGCGCGGGAGCGAGTCGCCGTAGCGAACGAGCACCTCGCGCATCCCGCGAGGAAACGCCCCCGTCGAGTTCGACCCGAGGTACACGCACGTCTCGAGCTGGGGAAACTCCGCGCGCAGATCGGCCAGAGTCCCGCCGGTCAGGTCGCCGCTCACGGTTGCTCCGGCGGGGTGCGTCCGGCGCCCGGCTTGCTGCCCCCTTCGCGCGTCCAGGTCGCGGTCATCGTCACCCGCAGATCCCACAGCGCCGGGAAGAGCGGCTGCGCGACCCGGGCGAGCAGCGCCGCGGTGGGAAAGCCGTCGAGTGCGCGCACCTTCCGGTCGATCCCGATCGTCCGCCGGACCAGCAGGTAGTGCGCGAAGAGCCACTCCTGGAACGCGGCGTCGTAGTCGAGGATCCGCTCGCAGACCAGGTACAGATCACCGCTCGCCTCGTCGCCGCGGAAGCACGCCTCCAGCGTCACCCCGCGACGGGCGAAGAGCCGCTCGAGCGCGCCACGCACCTCCTCGGCCGCCAGCAAGATGGCGTTGTACCCGGGCGACTCCTGCCCGCTGCCGTTGCCGAGGTGGCGGCGGATGGTCTGGTAGGTCTGCGGCCCGAGCGTGTGCAGCACGTGCATCTCGTCGGTCATCACGCGCTGGATGCGCGTCATGCGCTCGGCCCGATGCGCCGCCGGTGCGGTGCGCCCCGCGTCGAGATCGCCGACCAGCTCGGCCCCCTCGTGCGCCGCCAGCTTGGCCCACAGCTCCTGGGCCTGGTGGGTCACCTGGAACATCAGCTCCTCGGGGACGGACAGCTCGTCGTGCGGGAGCTGCAGCGCCAGCAGGGTAGGGGTGCGCAGGTAGACCTCGTAGTCCAGCTCCCCCTTGCCGACCCAGCGCTTCAAGACCGTGTTGTACAGAGGTCCGTCGAGTCGCCGGTGGAGGTCGTCCTGGCTCATCCCTAGTGCTCTACGTCGGCTTTGTGCTTGGTGGAATAGGGGAAAAAATGAAACGCAGAAGCCGCCTGCGTGCGCCGCGCTTTTGCATTTTGCCGGGGCGCTTCTTGCGGCTACCGTGCCCCGCCATGTCCGTCGACGTGAAGAAGCTGTTCAACGAAGAGCTGCCCGCCGCCCTGACCAAGAACGCCGACGACGCCAAGAGCATCGGCGCCAAGTACCAGCTGAACATCACCGGCGAGGGTGAGTGGGCCGTCGACGTGAGCGACACCGGTCCGTCGGTCAAGGCCGGCAACGGCCCCGCCGATTGCACCATCACCATCTCCGGCGAGGACTTCCAGCAGCTGATCGAGAACCCGACCGCCAACGCGATGCCGCTCTTCTTCGCCGGCAAGCTGAAGGTCGAGGGCAACCCGGCCCTCGGCATGAAGCTGCAGAAGCTCTTCGGCTACAAATGAGAGGGCGCCCATAAACCGCGGAGATGGCCGCAAGTCGTCGGTCGGGGTCGGTCACGCTACTTTGAGTAGCGCTCCCTCGCCCTCCCTAGCCTTGCAGCCATCTCCACGGTTTCTGAGCACCCTCTCGGTGCTCAAGGTCACGGGCTCTTGAAGCGGGCGCCGGTTCCGGAGATGTGCGTGTGGGCGGCGCGTGCCTCGAGCACCTTCTGACCGCCGCCGATCTCCTTCGGCTTGGCGGGCACGCCCCAGGCGACGTCGCCTCCGAGCTTGCAGACCTCGTCCTCGAGCTGACGCAGGCACTCCTCGTCGGTGGTGCGCGCGTCGCACTCGGCGCGGACCGAGCCGAGGTTGTCGGCGATGACCTTGGGGCCATCGGGGAAGGTGACCACGTCGCAGCCGGCGGACTGGCGCGGGTAGCGCGGATCCGGCGCCGGCTTGAGCACGTCGCAGGCGGCCAGCGCGAGGACGGAGACGACCGCGACGATCGACCGGGCGACGACGGCGCGGCTCACTGCAGCCCTGCCTGATCGAGCGCCAGCGGGGTGATCGACGACGCCCGCTCGCTCGCGGCGATCAGCGGGAAGCCCATCGCCTCGCGCTGCGCCAGGTAGGCCTCCGCCGTCGCCTTGGCGAGCGCGCGCACCCGACCGATGAAGCGGGCGCGCTCGGTGACGCCGATGGCTCCGCGCGCGTCGAGAACGTTGAAGGCATGCGCCGCCTTCACCACGAAATCGTACGCCGGCAGCACCAGCTTCTTCGTCGGATCGTCGGAGAGCGAGAGCAGGCGCTTCACCTCCGCCTCGTCGTGATCGAAGGCGGCGAAGTGCGCCTTCACGTCGGCCTGCTCGAAGTTGTACGTCGACCACTCCCACTCGGCGCGGGCGGCGATCTCGCCGTACTTGATCCCCTTGGCCCACTCCACGTTCATGATGTGGTCGGCGTCCTGCAGGTACATGGCGATGCGCTCGAGGCCGTAGGTCAGCTCGCCCGAGACCGGCTTGCAGTCGATGCCGCCGACCTGCTGGAAGTAGGTGAACTGGCTGATCTCGAGCCCGTCGAGCCACACCTGCCAGCCGAGACCCCAGGCGCCGAGCGTCGGCGACTCCCAGTCGTCCTCGATGAAGCGGACGTCGTGCTCCTCCGGCTTGGTGCCGATGGCGCGCAGCGACTCGACGTACAGATCCTGGATGTCGAGCGGCGCCGGCTTCAAGATCACCTGGAACTGGTGGAACTGCTGCAGGCGGTTCGGGTTGTCGCCGTAGCGGCCGTCGGACGGGCGGCGCGAGGGCTCGACGAAGGCCACGTTCCAGGGCTCGGGGCCGAGCGCGCGCAGGAACGTCGCCGGGTTGTAGGTGCCGGCGCCGACCTCGGAGTTGTACGGCTGCACGAGCAGGCACCCGCGCTTGGTCCAGAAGTTCTGCAGGGTGAGGACCAGGTCCTGGAAGTACATGGGGGCGTCTATACTCGCACTTTCAGCGTTTTTGCAGAAGGCGGAGCGTCTCGCCCCCCTCCACGCCGCCGTCGGGCGACAGCAGCATCCAGTCGAAGAGCTCCGTGCCGTCGTTTTCGACCGGCGAGAAGGCGGCACCGAGCCCCTCGAGCAACGCCGGCTCGTTGAGGAGGCGGCCGCGCAGGTGGGTCGGCTCGTCGAGGGTGTCGACGGTCATCCACATCCACTCGGTGGCGGCGCCCTCCCGGAAGGGGACCTCGACCTCGAACGTGGTGCCGGGAGACGCGCGCCAGCTGCGCACGGCCCGAGCGAACGACGCACGCGCGCGGGAGCTGGCGGCGAGCACCGCCGGATCGTCGGAGACCGGACGCGCTTCGTCGACCGTCGCCACCGCGAGGAGAGCGTGGGCTCGCGCCGCGGGGGCGATCGGTCCGCTGGCGGCGTCCGCCACCGCCGGCACCAGGCGGTAGACCATGTTGTCGGGATCGTCGTCCTGCCGTGGGGCGCGGACGAGATCGACGACGACGTCGCCGAGGTGAAGAGGCGCCGTCGCGTTCCCCTCCACGACCGCGCGGTACAGCGCGAGCGCCGCCTGCGCGAGCACCGGAGCCAGCGCCGCGGCGTCGGCCGGATCGGCCCCCTCGATGGCCAGATCGGCCAGACCGAAGGCGTGCAGGTTCAGGGTGAGGAGGCGCGTGCCTGCCGCGTCGTCGTAGCGGTGGAGGAACAGCTGCGCGTGGAGGAGCGCGGCGGGATCGGTCAGCGCTTCCGTCTCCCGCGCGCGGCGCAGGAGCTCTCCGGCGGAGACGATGCGACGCGCGTCGACGTCGTAGACCAGCGGCGCCGCCTTGAGCCACGCCTGCACCAGCGCGGCGGTCATCGCCAGCGCCGCGCGCAAGGCGCGACCGCTCGAGGGATTCGGAACGGTGGCGTCGACGAGCAGCGCCTGCTTCGCCGTCCGCACGCGCGCCCGGTCCACTTCCGCAAGCGTGGCGGCGACCGTCGCCAGCGCCTCGGGTCGGGGCAGGCTCACGTCCGCGGCGGCGCGGCGCTCCACCTGGACCACCGACCCGGCACGCAGCTTCTGGATGGCCGCGCTCGCGAGCGTCGTCTCCAGCGCCGCATCCGGCGCGTCGAGGAGCACGATGAAGGACGAGCGACCCGTCGCCGGCTGGGCGAGCACGTGCGGCGCGATGGCAACGGCGACCGCCGAGGCGTCGACCGTCTGGGCCTCCGGTTCGCGCTGGCGTTCCCCGGGCGACTCCCGCCGGCAGGCCGAGAGCGCGAGCGCGATTCCCAGCGCGTACGCGTATGTGGGCAAGCCAACGGCGCGTCCGCTCTTGCAACGAACGAGGCACACGCCCCACAGCCTATGCGACAATCCGGCTTCCCTAGATGAGCGTCGCGATCGGTATCGACCTCGGAACGACCAACACGGTGATCGCCGCCGTGCAAAACGGTCGTGCCGTCACCCTCCCGGACGAGAACGGCGACAAGCTGCTCCCGTCGCTGGTCTCCTTCCACCCTTCGGGCAGCGTGCTCGTGGGAGCACCGGCCGTGGAGCGGCGCCTCGTCGACGCGGAGAACACCATCTTCTCCGTCAAGCGCCTCATCGGGCGCAACTGGTCGAGCCAGGAGGTGCAGCAAGCGCGCACCCGCTTCCCCTTCGACCTCGTCGAAGGGGCGAAGGAGAGCGTCCTCGTCCGCGCCCGCGGCGAGACCTACGCGCTCCCCGAGATCAGCGCCTTCGTCCTGCGCCGCGCCAAGGCGCTGGCGGAGCGCGCGCTCAACGACGAGGTGACCCACGCGGTCATCACCGTGCCGGCGAACTTCAACGACCTGCAGCGCGCGTCGACCAAGGTGGCCGGCAAGCTCGCCGGTCTCGAGATCCTCCGCATCCTCAACGAGCCGACGGCCGCGGCGCTCGCCTACGGGCAGCTGATGGGGAAATCGGAGCGCATCGCCATCTACGATCTCGGCGGCGGCACCTTCGACATCACCGTCCTCGATCTGTCCGGCGCGGTCTTCGAGGTGCTCGCCACCGGCGGCGACAGCGCGCTCGGCGGCGACGACATCGACTCGCTCATCGCCGACCGCATGGCCGACGCCTTCATCCGCGCCCACCGCTTCGACGCGCGGACCAACCGCGAGTCGATGGGGCGCCTGCGCATCTACGCCGAGCGGCTCAAGTGCGTGCTGTCTCACGAGACCATCGCCACGGTCACGCTGGAAGGCGTGGCCGAGGGGACCGGCGGGCGCCCGCTCTCGCTCGACTTCACCATGGACCGCGAGGAGCTTAGGAGGTCGCCGGGCCGCTGCTCGGGCGCACCCTCGAGGTGGCGCGCACCACGCTGATGGCCGCCGGGCTGCGCGAGTCGGACATCGACAAGACGATCCTCGTCGGCGGCGCCACGCGCATGCCGCTGGTGCCGGTGCTCGCCGGGAGCTTCTTCCAGAAGCTGCCCAGCCAGCGCGTGAACCCGGACGAGGTCGTCGCGCTGGGCGCGGCGATGCAGGCCTACGCGCTCGCCTCGGCGAAGAATCGCGACGCCGCCGTCTCGAGTGGCCGCCCGTCGATCCCCGAGCCGACGATGAGCGGCGCGGCCACGCTGATCCGCAACTCGAATCCGCGTCCGCCGATGGTGACGATGCCGGACACGACGCTGTCGCTGCCCATCCCGACGCAGGTGCGGCCGGCGGCAGGCGTCCCCTCGCATGGCCAGCCCGCGCCACCACGTCCGCCGCCGCCTCCGCCGGGCGCATCGCGCAGCGGCAATCCTCCTCCGCCCCCTCCCGCGGCAGGTCGCCCACCCGTGCGGCGGCCTTCGGCGGACGTCATCCCCGACGCCGACTTCACCCTCGACGACGATCTGCCGAAGCCGGAGACGCCGAGCGAGGAGATGATCTCGTACCGGCGCAGCGCTCCGGAGCTCACCTTCGACATCGCGCCCAGCAACCCGCCGCCGCCTCCCCCGGCCGCCGGGCCGCCGCCGCAGTTCGGCTCGTCGTCGGGCTCGATGCCGCGGGCGAACCCGTCCGATCCCTTCCAGGCCTCGGTGGCCTCGCGCTCCCTCGGCGAGATCATGGCGTCGCCGAGCGTGCCGGCGCCGTTCTTCCAGCCGGCGCACCGTCCGCCGCTGCTCATCGACGTCACCCCGCTGAACCTCAACGTCGAGACGGTCGGCGGCTACTGCGACATCCTCATCCAGGCCAACTCACCCATCCCGTGTGACCGCACGCGGGTCTTCCTCACCGGCTCGGACAACCAGACCGTGGCGAACATCCGCGTGGCCCAGGGGCCGGAGCGCAAGTTCGCCGAGAACACCTACCTCGGCGAGGTGGCCATCACCGGGCTCCCGGCGGCGCCGCGCGGCGAGGTGAAGATCGCCGTCACCTTCGAGATCGACGCGGACGGAATCCTCAACGTGAAGGCCAAGGACGAGGTCAGCGGGGCGCACGCGAGCGCCAAGCTACGTCTCTTCGGCGCCAACACCGACCGCGCCGACGTCGAGGCGATGGCGCGGCGGCAGGCGCAGATCTCGGTGAGCTGATGCCCGAAGTATCGACGTTCGAGGTGTGGGCCGAGTCGCTGGCGACGATGACCTACTACCAGATCCTCCGCGTACGCCGGGACAGCACCACGGCGCAGGTGAAGGAGGCCTTCCACGCGCAGGCGCTGCGCTGCCATCCGGACAATTACTCCAGCGAGTCGACCCAGGTGGCGAACGCCGCGGCGCAGGTCTTCAAGCGCATCGTCGACGCCTACGCGGTGCTCTCGCGGCCTCTCCTGCGCGAGAAGTACGATCTGCAGCTGGCGGAGACCGGCAAGCTGACGATGGACCCGAACGCGGCCTACGTCGCCAAGCCCAAGCCGAAGCCGGTGATGCGCACGCTGGAGATGGTGGCGCGCACGCGCGAGGCGAAGCAGTTCGCGCTCAAGGCGGACCGCTTCCTCACCGCCGGCAACCTCGAGGCGGCGCGCCTCGCCCTGGTGAACGCCTGCCAGAACGATCCCAACAACCAGGAGCTCGCCGAGCGCCTGACCCTGATCTACGAAGCGATGGCTCTGGAATGAGTTTCAATCACCTCACCCGTTGCATGCAGCTCTCGGATCCGGACATCAGCCAGGGGCTGGAGTCTCGTGCAGACTGCAAGCGATTGCTCGACCGGCTCTCGGCCATCAGCAAGCCGAACGACG
>JAMFST010001354.1 GCA_026225435.1 Labilithrix luteola | reverse complement strand
GCGCCCCTCGACCACGCCGGCGCAGGCGGCGAGCCCCTTGAAGTGCGTGCCGCTGGCGGTCGTCAGCACCATCGGCGGCGGCGCGCCGGTGAACGTCGCCGGCGGATCCGGCCGCGCGCGATCGCGAGCGTGCTCGGCGCGGCGCGCGCGCAACAGCGGCGCCAGATCGGTGCGCGCCGAGCGCAGCGACGAGACCACCTCGTCGAGCGTGAGGAAGAAGACGCTGGGGATCTCCCGCGAGGCATCCGCGGGGGGCGGCGCGAGGTCGGCCAGCTCCTGGTCGAGGCGTCGCAGCCGACGGTCCGCGTCGAGCATCGCGTCGCGCAGCATGCCGAGCACGCGCGTCACCCAGGCGCGCATCTGCTCGCGCATGCGCTCGGCCTTCTGCGCGCGCGCCACCAGGTGACGCAGCAGCGTCTCCTGCACCATCCCGAGCTTGGGCGCGAGCCGCTGCATCTCGGCCGCCGCCAGCGCTTGCCCGCGCGCGGCCACCGGCCCGTCGGGCTCGCCGCCGTCGCTGCCATCGCGGGACTCGCCCTTGAGGGCCACCTGCAGCATGGCGAGCACCGGCCGCGGCTCCTCGCGCCAGCGCGGGGTGGACAGCTCCGCCTCGCGCACCGCGCGGTCGCCGTAGAGCCGGAGGAAGTCCGCCAGCGCGCGCCGCGCCGGGCCGTCGGGGAGCTCCTCGACGCGGGTGACCTGCCCGCTCTGCACGAGCGCCAGGACCTCTGGCTCGCGCCGCGCCAGCGAGGCGACGCGGAGGATGGCGAACGCCGGCCGCGCGCTCTCGAGATCCCGGATCCCGCCGGTGAGCCCGTGGGCCAGCGCGCGCGCGTCGCCGGGCGCCACCTTGGCGAGCAGCGCTTGCAGCATCAGGTGCGAGCCGAGCGCGTTCGAGGCGCACGAGAGCATCACCTTGCCGGTGCGCTCGAGCAGCAGCTGCAGATCGCGGATGGTGCGGGCGAGCCCGTCGTCGGTGAGGATCGCCAGGTCGAGCGCGGCGTGCGCGCGCTGCGCCTGCTCGGCCACCTTGACGAAGGACACCACCTCGCCGTCGAGCGCGAGCTGCTCCTGCACCAGACGCGTCGCCGTCAGCGGCAGCCGCGCGTAGAAGCGCCGGCGCGAGACCCCGCGGACCTGCTCGGCGAGATCGTCGCCGCCGGCGCCGCCGCCCAGCTCGATCAAGGTACGCGGATCGAGCCCCGGCACCTGCGCGGCGATGCGCATGAACTGCGTGAGGTTCAGGTAGATGCGCCCGTGGACCAGCGCGACCAGCTTCGCGTGGCGCGGCACGTGGCAGCCGAGCGCGGCGAACGCCTGGCGGAACCCCGCCTCGCTGAACCCGCGGGCGACCGACCAGGTGAGCGGCGTGGCCACGCCGGGGAGCGCCTCGCCGACATTGGCGTTGCTCCATACGGTCTGCGCGTCGCCCCCTTCGGGGAAGCCGCGACCGGTGACCGGGCGGGCTTGCACGATCCAGGTGCGCGCCTCGTCGCAGGCGAACTCCACGTCCCAGGCGGTGCTGTCCTTCGCCTCGAGCCGGCGGGCCACGTCGGCGAGATCGGCGAGGTCGTTGCGCCGCAGTGCCGGCTCGTCGGGGTCCAGCGAAGGCACCTGCTGCTCACCGTGCGGACCGATGATCCGCTGGGTCGGCTTGTGGGCGATGGCCTGCTCGACGGTGCGCCCCTCCTCGTCGAAGCGGATCACGTCCGGGGTGATCTCGCCGTCGACGACGTTGGCGCCGAGACCGAGCGAGGCGTTGACGATGCGCTCGCGCGAGGTCGGCGGGCGATCCGGCGCGCGGGTGAACATCACGCCGGCGGCGCGCGTGCGCACCATCCGCTGGAGCACCACCGCCATGCCGATGTCGCGCACGCCGTGCGCAGCGAGGTACGCGAGGGCGCGCCCCGAGGCGACCGACGCCCAGACCGCGCGCACCGCCTCGACCAGCGAGGCGCCGCCGCGGACGCCGAGCCGCGTCTCCGCCAGGCCGGCCAGCGACACCAGCGCGCCGTCCTCGCAGGTGGCGCTCGAGCGAACCGCCAGCCCCCAGGGGACCTGGGTCTGCTGCTGGTGCCACAGCTGGTGCAGCTCGCTCTCGAGACCGCGGGGGAGCGGCGCCTCGGCGATCTCCCGGCGGGCCTCGGCGGCGCGGGCGTAGCCGGTCCGCCCGGTGGCCGCGCGCAGGAGCGAGCGCGGCTCGCTGGTCGGCGAGAGATCGCGCAGCGCGAGGGAGAACGCCTCGAGCGGGAGCACCCAGGTCTCCGGCACGGCGAACCCCTGCCGGTGCAGCCAGGCGAGGCGCGCCGCCTTGCCGCCGATCCGCGTCGCATCGGCGTCTGCGCGCCGGCGGGCGAGCGTCTCGAGCGGCACCAGCCAGGGCACGCGGCGGTCATACCACGCGCGCCGTCGCGGCGATCAGCTGCGGAGCACCCGGTCCTGCCAGAGGAGCATGGTGAGCGCGCCGGGCCCCCGGTTGAAGGGATAATCGTGCGGTCCCGGCAGGATGGCCGAGTCGTGGGCTTCTTGCGCCACCTGCAGCGCGCTGGACAATTTTCCAACCGCGCCGCGGAAGGGATCGCCTTCGCTGGTGGTCAGCCGCAGGGCCAGCTGCGGGCGCACGCGGCGCGCGGCGACCACCCGGTCGGTCCAGCTCTGCGTGTCGCTCACCTCGAGCGCGGGCTGCAAGGCACCGACCGCGCCGAATGCTTCCGGATGGGTCAGCCCGACGCGCAGCGCGACGGC
>JAMFST010001353.1 GCA_026225435.1 Labilithrix luteola | reverse complement strand
GGCAAAGTCGCTGGCGGCGCCGTCGGCGCCCCCGCCGGTCATGGCCGCCAGGATGCGCGCGCGCCGCTCCTCGTCGCGTTCGACCCCGAGCAGCGGCGCGTAGAGCGCGACCCGCGGGACCTGGACGAGCGGCGCGTCGGCGTCGAGCGCGTCGAGCCAGGCGAGCCGCCCCTCGTCACCGAGCCCCTCGTAGGTCAGCGCCGCCGCCATGGCCGCCTCGGCGTCCTCCGCCAGGGCCGCGAGCCACGTCCGCCATGCCCCGAGGGTGCGCGGATCACTGCCGGCGCCCGGGATCGGCAACGGCGTGGGCACCGTGCCGGAACCGGCCTTGGCCGGTGCAGACGGCACCGATGGACGAGACTGTCCAGGCGGTCGCTCGGGAGAATCGGTCGCCATGCAGATCTGCCAACGGTAGCATTGGTGTAGGCTCGTGCGCTCGGGATGCAGACTGGTTCTGGAGGCTCCAAAGGTGCGACCGCCATCCCCGCGCCCGCGGTAACGGAGGCGGCCGTCGAGCTGCGTGTACGCGAGTCGTATCCGCTGGTGGCGATCGTGGCGCGGCAGCTCCGGCGCCAGCTCACGCTCGATGCGCCGCTCGAGGACTTGCAATCGTACGGCCACGAGGGGCTCTTGCAGGCGGCGCGGCGCTTCGACGAATCGCGTGGGGTCCCCTTCCGCCGCTGGGCCAACCTGCGCATCCGCGGCGCCATCCTCGACGGCGTGCGCAGCTACGGGAACGTGCCGCGGCGGGTGTACGCCAAGATCCGCGCGCTGCAGGCGAGCGACGCCCTGCAGGACGCGAAGATCGAGGACGACGCGGCACGGCCGGCGCCGAGCACGCCCGAGGAGGCCGACGAGGCGTTGACCGGGTACATCCGCGCGATGGCCACGGCCATGGCGGTGCAGTTCCTCGCCTCGCCCAAGGGGGACGAGCTCGATCGGGTGGTCGACGAGGACGACGACTCCTCGCCCGAGCGCCTCGCCGAGCGCAAGGAGCTGGTCACCCAGCTGCGCGAGGTGCTCGGCACCTTGCCCGACAACGAGCGAACGCTGCTCACGCGCTACTACTTCGAGGACGTGACCCTCGAGGAGGCGGGGCGCGAGCTCGGGTTGAGCAAGTCGTGGGCCTCGCGGCTCCATGCTCGCGCGATCGAGACGCTGGAAAAACGCCTCCGCCGCGTGGGGTAGACGATTCCGGGCAACCCGCGGCCCTCGGTGGGCGAACCGTCCGCGTGACCCGCATCGCCTCCCGTCCGCCCGCGCTGCCTCCGCAACCGCAACCGCAGTCACCGGGCCGCCTGCTCGGCGAAGGGCAGCTCACCGGTTCGGCAGCCTCACCGGCCGCGGTGAGCCCGTCGTCCCCTGGCGCTTCCGCCGCAAACGGGACCGGCGCCACGGAGCCGAGCGCGTTCGCCCGCATGGTCGGCTCGCTCGGTCAGGAGACGACCCGCGGCGAGGCGGCCATGAAGACCGCCCTGTCGGCGCACGGCTCGGATCTCGGCGCGGCCGATCTGCTCGCCTTGCAAGCCGGCGTGTACCGCTACGGCGAGGTGGTGGACCTGGCCTCGCGCCTGGTCGACCGCGCCACCAGCAACGTGAAGACGGTGCTCCAGGGCTCCGGCGGCTGAGTCCTGCGCCCGGAGCCGTGCTATCCGCACCGGCGCCATGACTCGCACGCGCATCGCCGTCGCCATGAGCGGAGGGGTCGACTCCGCGGTGGCCGCCGCGCGCCTGATGGATCAGGGGCACGACGTGGTCGGCGTCACCTTGCACCTGTGGGACTACCCCGAGGAGGGGCAAGCCGGCTCGCACGGACGCTGCTGCGCCCCCGAGGATCAGTACGACGCCCGCCGCACCGCCGACGCCCTCGGCTTCCCCCACTTCACCTTCGACCGCCGCGAGCTGTTCGCCGAGAAGGTCGTCGGCCCGTTCGTCCAGGCGTACCTCGACGGCGACACCCCCAGCCCCTGCAGCGACTGCAACCGCGGCGTGAAGCTGGGCGAGCTCTTCGCCCTCGCCGACCGCCTCGGCGCCAGCCACGTGGCCACCGGCCATTACGCGCGCGTGGGCGTCACTCCGAGCGGCGCGCCGTTCCTGCGCGAGGGGCTCGACCGGACAAAAGATCAAAGCTACTTCCTCTACGCCACCGCCCGCGAGCGCCTCGCGCGCCTGGTCTTCCCGCTGGGCGAGAGCACCAAGAGCGAGGTGCGCGCCGAGGCCATCGCCCGCGATCTGCCCGGAGCGCGCAAGGGGGAGAGCCAGGAGCTGTGCTTCGTCGGCCAGGGGGCGCACGCCTACGCCAGCTTCGTCGCCGCCCGCGCCGACGGCCGCGTCCGCCCGGGCGCCATCCTCTCCGGTGATGGGCGCCTCCTCGGCCAGCACGACGGCGTCCACCACTTCACCGTCGGCCAGCGCAAGGGGTTGGGGCTCGCCCCGCAGACCTCCTCGGCCGAGCGCGTCTTCGTCACCGCCATCGATCCCTCCTCCGCCGCGGTCACCGTCGGCGAGGAGAGCGCGCTCTTCTCCTCGGAAGCTCGACTGGAGGAGGTGGCGCTGGCCCCGGAGATCACCTTGCCGCTCACCGCGCGCGTCCGCGTCCGTTATCGCCACGGCGGGGAGCTGGCGTCGGTCGTGGCCGACGGTCCGCAAGGTGCGACTCTGCGCTTCGACGCTCCGGTGCGCGCTCTCACCCGCGGCCAGGTGGCGGTTTTCTACGACGGAGATCGCGTCCTCGGCGGCGGACGGATACGCTCGGCCGCCTGATGCTGAAGCTTCCGGGTCGCGCGCTGGCGCTCCTCCTTCCTTGCGCGATCGTGGTGGCGGGCGCGGTCATGCCGGGCTGCGAGGTCGGAGACGGCACCGGCAGCGTCATCGGCACGCTCAACGTCGATCAGTGCATCGACGGCCCCTTCAACCTCGCGCCCGACTTCTTCGCCGCCGTCCCCTACGAGGACACGCTGCAGATCCGCATCCAGAACGGCGGCGACTACGAGACGTTCAGCGACGGCGTGGAGATGCTCATCGACAGCATCACCTTGATCCGCGGCGACGCAACCCACCCCAGCCACCTGTGCCACGGCGGCACCAACTGCGACGAGCTGGGCGTCTCGCTCCCCGTCGGCGTCACCCCGCCCGGCGTCCCCATCAAGGCGGTCGCCGATCCGGCCATCGTCCACATGGCGCTCTACCTCGAGCAGACCTGTCACACCCAGAACGCGGCGCTCTACGCGCTCAGCCAGGTCACGCTCGACTCCGACGGCTCCTGCACCCACTTCGACCCCACGGTCAACGTGGCCGACGACTGCGACGTGAGCGGCGTCGGGCTCGTCTCGTCGGCCGATGCCGGCGCCGATGCCAGCACGACGGCGGATGCGAGCACGCCTGTCGACGCGGGCGCGGTCGTCAGCGACGGCGGGGGGAGCACCACCGTGACGGCAGACGGAGGCGCCGACGCCGGCTACCCCGGCTACGCCAACGCCGGCCCCATCGGGACCAGCTACATCGTCTTCGACGAGCTGTTCGACGGCGACGTCGACGACGAGAGCGCCGCCGAGCGCCTGACGCAGGGGCACTTCGACGTGTACCTCGCCGACCCGCGCGAGGTCTGCCCCGGCGGCCTCGGCCCGCCCCCGCGCTGCCGCGGCCACCTGCAAGGCACCTTCAAGTTCTATTTCAAGGAGGGGCGCCCCGGGCAGCCCTTCCCCGGCTCGAACTGACTGGACCACATGTCGGCCAACGTGCGCCCCGGCGCGCGCCTTGCGTGGCCTGAAGCGGGCCGATACCCTGCGGTTGTGCGCGGAATCATGTGCTCTACCGCTCTGTTCGTCGGGCTGCTGGCCGGTAGCGCCAACGCCGCCGATGCGCCGAGCAACGGAGAGGCCATCTTGCCCCGCGCTCGCTCCGCCTGGGACCGCGGCGACTGGCGTCAGGTGGAGACGCTCTACAAGCAGGCGCTTGACGCCGGTGGCCTGTCACCGAACGGCGCGCTCGATGCGTACGTGCGGCTCGGCAGCGCTGCGGCGCTCCTGAAGAAGCGCGACGCCGCGCTCGTCGCCTACCGTCACGCGGCGCTCCTGCAGCCGAAGTTCACCGTGCCGCGGGTGGCTGGGCCGAGGGGCGCGCAGCTGGCCAATCTCGCGCGCAAGCAGGAGGCGAAGATCGGCGTGTTCCACCTGGGCGCCGAGGTCCCGGAGAACGTCGCCCCCGGCCTGCCGCTACAGGTCGCGGCGACGCTCGACGCCGATCACGCCGCCATCCTCGCCCGGGTCGCGGTCCTCGCCAGCGACGCGACAGCCACGCAGACCTTCCGCGATACCCAGCCGTCCAACACCGACGTGCGCTTCACCTTGCCGGGAACGCTCCTCACCGCTGGCGCCACCATCACCGTGCGCATCGACGCGCTCGACGTGCACGACAACCGCATGGCCTCCGTCGAACGCCTGGTGCACGTCGCCGGAGAGACCGCCATCGCCGGCCTGGCCCCGATCGTCCCCGTCGTCCCGGGCCGCACCGACTCCTCGGCTCGTCCGCCGCTGACCGCCAAGAACGGCGTGCAGGAGCCCGAGGTGCTCCTCGCCGACGTGAAGCCGCTGCGGGCCAAGGAAGCCGACAGCGACGATCACAAGGGCGGCGGCTTCTGGCACACCGCCTGGCCCTACGTCATCGGCGGTGTCGCGCTCGCGGCCGGCGGTGCGGTCGCTTACTTCGCCACGCGCCCCGGCGATGACGTCACCGTGGGGGCAGCGCGCATCGACGCGCGCTGAAATATCATCTTGGCCAATCGCCGCCCCCAATATCCCGACCATCCCGACCCGAGCTCGATCTCCGGAGAAAGTCCCCCGATGGATGTACCGACGAGCGGCGCGCCGCCCGCAGGTGGCGGTACCTACTTTCTCGGTCGTTACCGCGTCGTCGACGAGATCGGCATCGGCGGCATGGCGTCCGTCCACCTGGCCCGCATGGACGGTCCGGGCGGGTTCCAGAAGTGGGTCGCCATCAAGCGCATCCACGCGCACCTGATCGAGGACGACTCCTTCGTCCACATGTTCCTCGACGAGGCCCGCGTGGCGGCGCGCATCTCGCATCCCAACGTCGCCAACGTCTTCGACCTGGGCAAGGACAACGACTCGTACTGGATCGCCATGGAGTATCTCCACGGCGAGCCGCTGCGCGAGGTCATGCGCCGCACCGAGGAGATGGGGCAGCCGATGCCTCCGGAGATCGCCTGCCGCGTGATCGCCGACGCCGCCGAGGGGCTCCACGCCGCTCACGAGCTGCTCGGCAAGAACGGCGAGAAGCTGCAGCTCGTCCACCGCGACGTCACGCCGCACAACCTGTTCGTCACCTACGACGGCACCACCAAGGTCGTCGATTTCGGCATCGCCAAGTTCTCCTCGCGCACCTCGAACACGCGCGCCGGAACTCTCAAGGGCAAGCTCGCGTACATGAGCCCGGAGCAGGTGCACGGCGAGGGGATCGACCGCCGCACCGACATCTTCGCCCTCGGCGTCGTGCTCTGGGAGCTGACCACCGGGCAGCGCCTGTTCCGCATGGAGAGCGATCTCGACACGCTCGCCAAGGTGCAGGAGTGCAACGTGCCGCGGCCGAGCGGAATCGTTCGCGGCTATCCGATCGATCTCGAAAAGATCGTGATGAAGGCGCTCTCGAAAAATCGCGGCGAGCGCTTCAAGACCGCGCGCGAATTTTCGCGGGCGCTGCAATCGCTTC
>JAMFST010001352.1 GCA_026225435.1 Labilithrix luteola | reverse complement strand
TGTACGGTACGAATGCATTTTAAAATTTCGCATTACTAGCCTTTACAAAGGTAGAAAAGGGAACCTGATGAAAATTCAGGACTGCCCCGCAGCGGTGAGCGGAACGAACGTCACCATCGAGCACTGGGTTCAACCTGGGAAGCGGTGACTAGTAGGAACACGAGAATCGGACGTTTCGATCCTCGTCGGCCGCGAGTCCGAAGACCTGCCGAGAGTGCGTGAGCTCCATTTTGGGCGCACGCGACTGACGGCCTTCGTGGGGAAGGCGGCAGGTTCGATCGAAGCTCGCTCCTTCTCGGGGTTCGTCCGTCCTCTCGTCCGTTTCTTCCACGTTGCGCCGTCCTCGATGGGAGGAGCGCAGTCCAGTGTTCAAACGGAATTTGGGATATCTCGGAGGCACGGCCGTGGCCGTCGCGTTCTCCGCGTACGTGGCCGCCTGTGGCGGCGGCGACTCGTCTTCACCGCCGCCGGCCGACGCCGGCCTCGACGCCTCGACGGCGCCGGTCGATGGCAGCACGCCGCCAGGCGACTCCGGTTCCACGACCGACGCCAGTGGAACGACGGCCGATGCCGCAGCCGACGCCGCGACACCCGACGCGGGGCTCGATGGGAGCGCCGCGTTCCCTTGCAGCGGGGGCAAGCCGCTCCCCATCTTCGGCAACTACCTGGCGAGCGACGGGACGACGCACTGGCTACGCCAGTCGGCCAGCGCCGCGACCTACTCGCGCATCCCCGCCGGCGCCCCGGCGTCGAAGTCGCCGCCCTCGTTGTGGCTCATCACCCAGGTCTGCTCCGATCAGCAGGTCTTCGTCGCTCAGTCGGAGACCTCGACCTACGCCCGGGTCGACTTCGCGCAGAGCGGCGACTCGGTGCAAGTGTGCGTCGCCTCACAAGGCGCGGCCGATCCGATGACCGCGCTCGCGGCACCGGTCTCGGTCCCCGGCTCGGCGACCGGCTGCCAGGGCAGCACGTGGACGACCCTCAGCAAGCTCAAGACGGACGGTGGCCTGTGATGCGCCACGAGAACCGCTGGGGTTACGCCGCCGCTCTCCTCGCCGCCGCCGGAGTCACCGGCGCAGGCACGTCGGCGCACGCCGCCGACTTCTCCAACTACGCGACGAAGGGGACGTACAAGCTGACCTTCCCGCCCACGCCGGCGAGCGAAGAGGGGTACTTCACGCTCTTCGGGACGTTCAGCTCCACGACCGACGTCGTCATCGACAACTTCGCGCTCAAGGGGCGGCTCTTCGCCGTCGACGGGCACAACGTCTGGATCCAGAAGAACTACGGATCGAGCGTGTGGATGCCCATCGCGACGGTCGACGTCCACATGGACCCGGCCTTCCTCAAGATTTCGCCCGACGGCACCACCTTCGCGCTCGGCACCGGTTTCAGCCAGCCGCTCTACCTCGGCGCGACGACGCTCTTGAGCATCACCTCGCCGCCCGATCTCACCACCGCGACGGGCGTGCGAAGCGTGACGGCGTCCTTCTACGACGCCGACTGGCGCGACAATCGGTACCTGTTCCTCGACGACATCTCGAACACCGCAGACCCGGGCAGCCGCATCTACGCGGTGGACACGTCGCTCGCCGACCCGTCGACGGACTTCATCACCATCATCCCGCTCATCCCGGGTGCGTCGAGCGGCCTCGCCTTCGACCACAACGGCAACTTCGTCACCGGTAACGGGTACACCTACGTGGACCCGGCCGTCTCCGCGACGGGTGAAATCAAGACGTGGTCGGCCGCCAGCATCGCCAGCGCGCTCACGGGGACGCCGCTCGCTTACGAGACCAGCGGGCACCTCCTGGCCAGCGCGATCCTGAGCGCCGCGCCGCTCGGCTTCGACGTCGACGACAACCTGTACGTCGGCGGCGGCGACGCCTTCGGCAGCTCGGGTCACCTCGGCTACGCCGCGCTCGTGCAGTCGAGCGTGGTCACCAGCGTGCTCGCCGGCGGTGCTCCCGTCGACCCGAGCGACCCGGCCCAGTACGTCGAGGTCCAGCCCGACCCCTGCCACAACGACGACTCGACCTACGTGCACTACGTCGACTCGCTGAAGATGCTCGTCGTCACGGCCGACCTCGCGTCGCTCCCGCCGAATTGCGCTCCGATCGACACCACCGGGTCGAACGCGCCATCGACCACGAACATGCAGCTGTATTTCCCGCCGGACGCGCCGGACACCGACGGTGACGGCGTGCCGGATGGCGCGGACAACGCGTACGTCACGCCGAACCCCGATCAGACCGACGCCGACGGCGACGGCTACGGGGACGCGGCAGACGCCGACTTCAACAACGACGGCGTGGTCGACGAGCTCGACTTCTCCGACTTCGTCACCGCCTTCGAGGCCGCCACCACCGACGCGAACTACGACCCGCGCGGCGACTTCAACGCCGACGGCAAGGTCGACTTCACCGACTTCGCCACCTTCACGCAGCGCTGGGCCTCGCAAGGTCCCTTCTATTGAGCCCCGAGGACATCACCATGCGCATCCAGCTTCGTCGTACCGCCACGTTCACCACACCGTCTCTCCTCGCGCTTCTCGCGCTCGCCGGCTGCAGCTCGCCGACCACCACGACCTCCGGCGAGCAGGCTGCAAGCGAGTCTGCGGAGAGCGACGGGCGCGCTCAAGCTCAGCGCGACCTGATCCTCGGCGAAGG
>JAMFST010001351.1 GCA_026225435.1 Labilithrix luteola | reverse complement strand
GCGAGCGCGTGTTTCTCGACGACGAGGCCGACGGCTCGCCGCTGCTGCAGTCGCGCGCGCTCTCCTACGAGTCGCTCAAGCCGCTCGACGCCTTCCCGGTGGTCGCGGTGAGCGTGGCCTACGAGCTGGAGATGGCCGGGCTGGTGGCGCTGCTCGAGTCGACGCACATCCCCGCGTCGCGCACCGCGCGGCAGGATGACCCCGAGCGCTATCCCTTCATCCTCGCCGGCGGTCCGCTCACGTTCTCGAACCCGCTGCCGCTCGCGGCGATCGTCGACGCCATCGTGGTCGGCGAGGCGGAGCTGGTGACGCTGGAGGCGCTGCGCGTTCTGCAGGAGCACCACGGAGATCGCCCGCGCCAGCTCGCCGAGCTCGCGAAGATCCCCCACGTGTTCGTGCCGGCGCACCACGGCGACGTGCTCCCGCCGGTGGCCAAGGTGCCCGACGAGATGCTGCCGGCGTGGGCGCCGATCCGCACGCCCAACGCGGTGCTCGCCGACATGTTCCTCATCGAGACGGAGCGCGGCTGCTCGCGCTCCTGCGCCTACTGCGTGATGCGCCGCTCGACCAACGGCGGCATGCGCATCGTGTCGATGGAGCGGCTGCTCGAGCTGATCCCCGCCGACGCGCGCAAGATCGGCCTGGTCGGCGCGGCGGTGAGCGATCACCCGAAGATCGTCCAGCTGGTGAATCACTTCGCCGATCAGGGGCGCGAGGTGGGGCTCTCGTCGCTCCGCCCGGACCGCCTCTCCGACGAGTTCGTCGGCGCTCTCAAGCGCGCCGGCACGCGCACGCTCACCACGGCGATGGACGGCCCCTCCGAGCGGCTGCGCGAGTCGCTCGAGCGCCGCGCCCGCATCCGCCATCTGATCAAATGTGCGGAGATGGCGAAGAAGCACCAGCTGAAGGGGCTGAAGCTGTACCTCATGGTCGGTCTGCCCACCGAGACCGACGCCGACATCGACGAGTGCGTCGCCTTCACCGCCGAGCTGTCGAAGATCACGCCCATCTCGCTGGGCATCGCGCCCTTCTGCGCCAAGCGAAACACGCCGCTCGACGGCAAGGGGTTCGCCGGCATCGACGTGGTCAACGACCGGCTCGATCGCCTGAAGCGCGGCCTGCGCGGACGCGCCGACGTGCGCTCCACCAGCTCGAAGTGGGCCTGGGCGGAGTACGTGCTCGCGCAGGGCGGAGAAGCCGAGGGCGCGGCGGTGATCGAGGCGGCCCGCAACGGCGGCGGCTTCGCGGCGTACAAGCGCGCCTTCGGCGATCTGGAGAAGCGCGCGCCCAAGCGCGTGCGGCGGAGCTTGGCGATCGCTCCGGTCTGACAATCGCAGCGGATAGCGACTAAGCTCCCGCGCCATGGCCAAGCCGACGCCGCGCACCGAATCGACCCCGTCGCCCTTCGCGACCGTCGCCTATGGCCTCTTCGTGCTCGCCGCTGCCGGCGCGGTCTACGGGTTCGTCACCGTCGCGAAGGAGGGGGAGCTGCGTCGTCGCTGCACGCCGACGTGCCTGCTTCACCCGCAGTACGTCGCCGCCGACAAGAAGGTGCCGGACTTCACGCTCACCGACGCGAAGGGGGCGAGGGTCGACATCGCCTCGTACCGCGGCAAGACGGTGGTGCTGAACTTCTGGACCCGCACCTGCGGCCCCTGCCTCGAGGAGATGCCGCAGATCGCCGAGCTCACGCACATCCTCGCCAACCACCCGGACGTCGCGGTGGTCACCGTGTCGACCGACGAGGGGCCGGACGCGGTGAAGGACGTGTTGAAGAGCGTCCTCAAGGAGCCGACGCCGCCGTTCGAGGTGCTCTTCGATCCGGACGGAGAGGAGGTGGTCGACAAGAAGTTCGGCACGCACCTCTTCCCCGAGACCTGGATCATCGACCCGCGCGGCGTGGTCCGCGCTCGCTTCGATGGCAGCCGCGAGTGGGCGACGCCGGAGGTGGTGGAGTACATCGAGCAGATCCGCGAAGGCGGGTACTGCCCGGTGGAGATCGACGGCGACCGCACGACCGGCGAAGGCGCGCGCGTCTGCACCGTCGGTAGCTGACGACTAGCGGCGGAAGTGGCGGTGTCCGCCGTGCGGGTGGTTCGGGTGGTTGTGACGGAAGTGGCCGCCGTGCGGATGGCCGTGCCCCTGGTGCACCTCGTGGCCCCCATGTCCCGGGCCGAAGCCCAGCTCCTCGGCGGACGCCGACGGAGCGGTGGTGAGAGCGATCGCGAGCACGGCAACGGCGGACAAGAAGATCGTCTTGAGCATGCGAGTCTTCTCAGCAACTCCTGGACCGCTCGGCGAAATCGTAGCGCCGGTCACCGGCGATACGCGTTCTGCGAGAAGGGCGGGCGGCAGGCGCCCGGCGGACGCGCGCCGGTGAGACGGCGCGTCTCGGTCACATCTCGTCGTGGCGCGGCGCGCTCGGCGGCTGCGCACGCGCGGTGACACCGGCGGAGCGAACGTCGCTTCGCGACTGCGGCGGCGAATGCTCCACGAGGCGCAGGTAGGTGGGCAGGTCCACCATCTCGTAGCCGAGCTGGTCCGGATGCGACGGGCGGTAAGCGCGCTCGTCGAGCCAGTCGAGCACGTTGGCCAGCACCTCGGCGGTCGCCGGGCGGATGTCGTGCAGGAGGACGATGCCATCGCCGCCGCGGACGATCTGATCCTCGATCGAGCGGGTCATCTCGCCGACGTCGTCGACGAGCATGTCGTGCGCCTCGATGCTCCACAGCGTCAGCTCGAGCCCCTGGCGGGCGATGTACGCCTGCCCCTCGGCGTCGAGCTGTCCGTACGGCGGGCGGAAGAAGGCGGGACGGCGGCCGATGGCGCGCTCGATGGCGCGGGCACCGTCGTCGATCTGCTCGATCACCTCGGCGGGCGAGGCGGTGGTGAGCAGGCGGTGGTCCTCGGTGTGGTTGCCGACCAGGTGTCCGGCGGCGAGCACCTCGCGGGCGACCTCGCGGGTGCGGGCGGCGCGATCGTCGGCGCCATCGAGGTAGCGGCCGAGGAAGAAGAACGTGCCGTGGAGCCGGTGCTGGGCGAGCACGCGGAGCACCGTGGGGGTGGTCTCGGGGAACGGCCCGTCGTCGAAGGTGAAGGTGACGTACCGGTGCGCATCACCCGGCGGATGCGCGGGCCCCTCGGCCAGCAGCCAGGCGGTGCGCAGGTTGGCGTCGGGGTTGAGGTGCGGCCAGGAGGCCGGCTCCGGCAGCGCGCGCGGATCGACCACCGGCGGAGGCCGCTCGACGCTCACCGTGCTGGGAAAGGCGACGCGCGGGACGGACGGCGGCTCACCGGCACGTGAAGCCGCCGCCAGGAACGACTGCCGCAGGCGCGCCACGCCGGGTATCGCCGGCTGCACCAGCTGCCCCGCCGCGACCAGCGCGACAAAGAGCAAAGGGTACCCGAGCGACCGGAGCGACATTTCCCGCGGATCGTAAGAAGGGGCGATCGCGGCGGCCAAGTTCGCGAGGGATGGCCCCGTCCGCCCGGCTCATCCTCCCAGGAATGGCGCCAGCTCGTACTCGAGCGCGTCGGCGAGCGCGGAGTAGTCGCCGCGCTCCTGCGCCTCGAGGATACGCCCGAGCGCGGGCATCAACGGCTGGGCGCTGGCTCCCCAGGTCGGGAGCAACCGGGTGAGCTCGTCGATGAGCGCGCGCAGTCCGTCGTTCGCCTCGCCCGTCGCCCCCAGGCGGAAGGCGGCGGCGATCTGGAGAATGTCGGCGACGGTCACGGGAGCACCGCCCCGCGGATGCGAGCCCCCTCGGCCGAGGCGTTGAGGAACGTCACCTCGGGGTGCCGCGCGATGTACTGCTCCGTCGCCCGCAGGTACTGGATCAGGTTCGTGTCGCTGGCGACGAGCTCGCCGCGGCCATTCTCGACCGACAGGCGGGCGGCGCGGGACGTGCGGACATCGGCAGCGTCGCGCGCGCCGGCCGCGTGCGTGCGCGCGCCTACATATGCGAAGTCGAACCCGCACAGGACGACCCGCGTGGCCCCGGCGCGGACGGCGAAGTCGAGCGCCGAGTGGACCACCGAGCCGCCGGCGAACAGTCGCGTGCGCGGCTCCGGCGCGGCGGCGACGAAGGGGTGATCGATGTGAAAGACCCGCCGCGGACCGGGCCAGGAGGCGATCAGCTCCTCGTTGGCGTAGGCCACGTAGAGAAGCGTGGTCGCCGACGTGGCACCCGCCGGCAGCCCCGCCAGGTGCAAAGCGACCGTGACGTCCGCGTCGAGGACGACCGCGTAGTCGGCGGTGAGCCCGGCGCCCGCCAGCGGAAGGAGCGCGGTGGTCACGGCGACGAGGGTCACGTCGGTCCCGTCGGTGCGCGCGCGGTGGATCGCCTCCATGGCGGTCGACAGGGTCGGCCCCCCGCCGCAGACGAACACGGTGCGCCCGGCGAGCGCCCCCGGCGGCGGCCCGAACAAGGTGGACACGTCGCCGTCGCCTCCGAAGCGCTCGCTGACCCGGACGATCCGTTCGCGGAGCTCCGTCTCGCGCCGTCGCCACCCGCGGCTGCTGTACGGCTCGTTCAGCTCGCGGACGATGGCGTCACGCAGCGGGTACGCCGCGACGGTCGCCAGCCGAAGACAGGGCGCGACCACGGCGAAGGGGTGCGCGAGCCGATCGTCGGGGCTCGCCAGCGCCAGCTCGACGCGCGGATCGGCGAGCCAGTCGTCCGCGGGGTACCGCGCGAAGCTCTCCTGCGCGACCGCCGGGGACAGGATCACCACCGTCAGCCGCTTCATCGCCGGCCGCGCCAGCAGCACGCGGGCGACGTCGCCGAGCCCCACCCCGTAGAGCGTCGCCTCCGGCGCGTCCTGGGGCACGCGCGACGCCTGCAGGCGCGCCTCGGCCTGCCGATCGTAGGCGCTCGTCAGCTGGATCCCGTCGAAGGAGAGCGTCTCCTCGCGCGCGCGGACGACGGTGACCGGCGCGCTCCCGACGGTCGGCACGTTCGCGAGCGCCCCCGCCACCACCGGCCACCTCTGCAGATGCGTGCTCATCGACGGCCGCCCTCCCCTCAGTTCACCGGCAGGGAGAACTGGACCAGGTAGTTGCGCTGCTCGTGGGCGAACGCGAGCGTCGCCGTGCCGCTGGCGCCGGCCCACACCGGGGAGAGGGTGACCGACGAGCCGTCGGCGGCGTGGCCGGTGACGATGTACTCGTTGCCGCTGGCGTCGTGCACGCGGTCGTGGGTCGTGCGGGCGAGGAACGGCTTGGTGCCGGCGACCCCCGCGGTGACCGTCGCGCTGCCGCTGGTCACCGTGGCGGAGATCGACTCGGCGCCGCGACCGACGAAGGGATCCGAGTCGCGCACCGCTCCGTGGCGACCGCCGACCAGACCGCCCTGCGTGGCGCTCGCGTCGTCCTGGTGCATCGCGTAACCGAGGGTGAGCCCGGTGCCGGTAGGTGCGCTCGCCAGCGTGATGGTCACGTCGGTGCCCGAGAGGGCCACCGCCGAGATGGTGAGCTCGCCGGTGCTGTCGCTCACCTCGAACCCGTCACCGTTCTGCCAGGCAGAGTGCGGCGAGCTCGGGCCGTGGTTGGCGATCAGCATCGGGTCGAGATTGAGCGGCGGGAAGGCGACGTCGAGGTGCACGGTGATCACCGCCCCGGTGCGCGACGCCGCGCCGAGCCCCTTCGGCGCCAGCGGACGCCAGGGGATCTGCTCGACGACCTGCTGGTAGTACGCCTCGCCGGACTTCTCCCCCAGCGCCACGTATCCCGGCCCGATGAGGTGCAGGTAATCGCCGGCGTACTCGTACTGGTACTTCGAGCCGACGAGGACGATCTTCCCCGGGTTGTCGACCGCCCCCGTCCACTCGGCAAGCGTCGACGCCGACGTGTCGGTGGCGTTCGCCGGCTCCGTACATTGCTGCGTGAGGAAGAGGGGCACCGCGTCGGCCTGCTTGGTGAGCGCCTGGATGTCCGTCTGGTAGTCCGACTGCAGCTTCACCAGCGACGCCTCGTACGTCGCCAGCGCCGAGTCGGTCTCGCCGTGGGTGAGGAAGATGCCGCCCACGCCGAAGCTGGCGCCGGCGTCTCCGGCCAGACCGAGCAGCGCCGTCGCCTCGTACATCGACGCGGCATAGGCGTTCCCCGTGCCCCCCTTCTGGATGACGGTGATCGACTGACCGCTCTCGCCCACCACCGACAGCGCCACCGGGTAGTCCTTCCCGTCGGCCGCCATCGCGAGCGCGGTCACCTGGTTGGCCGCCGGCTCGTTGCATGTCTGGCCGAAGATGTTGTCCGGGTAGGTGATGGCGCCGCTGCTGAGCGGACGAACCGGCGCGATCAGCGGCACCAGCGAGAGGTGATCGCCCATCCCGTCGTAGAGCGGCGCGCTCCCGTCGTCCTCGATGCGGACGTTGTGGAACGGCTGCGTGGTGTCGATGATCGGCGAGCCCTGCACGCCGACGGAGAGGCTCTGCCCCGTCGCGATGAGGTGGGTGAGCGCGAAGGGACGGTGCAGCACCAGGCCGGCCTCCGCGTCGGCGTCGGTACCGGCATCGAGGATGGCAGCGTCGGCCGCGGCGTCCACCACCCCGGCGGCGTCCCCCGGCTTCGTCGTGCTGTCGGCCGACGCATCGTGCGTGGAGGTGTCGTCGTCGTCGGAGCCGCAAGCGACGAGCGAGGCCGCGGCCACGGCCAAGACCCCGAAGGCCGTGGCGAGAGCGGCGACGAGGCGAAGACGACGCGAGGTGCGCATCCTCGCAGCGTACGGCAAAGCGCTAGGGCAGCGGCCCGTGATCGGCGCTCCACTGCGCCCCGAAGGCGTCCTTCAACACGTGCCCGGCGAGCTTCGCGCGCGGCGAGAAGCCCCACTCCGCCTCCTGCGAGACGTCGTCCGGATCGCTGTACACGCGCCAGACGAAGAAGCCGGCGAAGTCCGGCTCGGCGGTCATCGGCTGCAGGAGCGCGAAGTAGGCCAGCGCCTGCGCCTCCTCGTCGACCTTCACGTCCTTCATACCGTCCGGCCACTCCCAGGGCTTCACCGCCGGATCGGGGCGGGTGGTGTAGCCCATCTCGGTGAAGAGGACCGGCTTCTGCCAGCGCTCGGCCAGCGCGTGTACTTTTTGCCGGACGCTCTCGCCGCCGGCGAGCAGCTCGGCCAGCGTCGCCCCTTCGTGATCGGCCAGCGGATAGAAGGCGTTGATGCCGACGACGTCGAGCTCGCCGAGGATGATCGTCTGATCGACGTCGTCCCAGTTGGCCGAGTAGGTGAGCAGACCGGGGTAGATCTTGCGCACCTCGCGCGCGAGGGTGACGAAGCTCGGCGCGCGGCTGGTGGTCACCCAGGAGCGGAGCTCGACGCCGAGCGAGAGCAGCTCCACGTGCTCCTCGGCGGCCAGGTGCGCCCAGCCGAGGAGGAAGCTGCGGTAGCTCGCCGCCCAGGCGGTCCAGCCGGCGTCGCTCCCGGGATCGATCTTCGCGCGCCAGTCGCCCGACTCGACCCACAGGTGCGGCACGAGGAAGACGTGGAGGCCGCGCGCGTGCGCCTCGCGGATGGAGGCGCGGATGGCGGCGCGGGTCTCGCTCGACGGCGCCTCGAAGCGCGGGTCGATGCCGCGTCCGGTGAGATCGTGGACGCGGCCGAACGGCGTGAGCGCGATCCAGGTGCCGCCCTGCGCGGAGGTCTCGGCGAGGGTGCGCTCGAAGGGGGGTGAGCCGTAGCCGACCCCGGGGTGGTAACCGTTCTCGATCGGTCCGATGGTGGCGCCGCGAATGGCCGCGTTGTCGGCCGCCGCCCAGCCGTCGGCGCCCGCGTACGGACGCGCGACCGGTGCCGCAGCGACGAGCGCGGGGGAGAACGTGAGCAACAACGCGAGAGCGCGTCTGATCATGCCGCGACCAGCACCACCTTGGTGACTTCGGGCGGCGCGAAGACACGCGAGGGGGGCCCGGAGACGCCGAAGCCGCGGTTGACCCACAGGGTCGATCCGCTGCGCTCGTAGCGGCCGGAGACGAACGGCATGATCAGATCGGCGACGCGCACGCCCGGGTTCACCTGCCCGCCGTGGGTGTGACCGGAGAGCTGCAGCGCCACGTGCGGTGCCGACTGGTAGAAGAAGGTCGGCTGGTGCGACAGGAGGATGCGCGGGAGATCCGGCGGCACCTCGCGCATCGCCAGATCGAGCCGCGGGCCGGGGCCGCCGGAGCGCTCGCCCCACAGGTCGTCGATGCCGAGCAACGCGAAGCCGCCGCCGTCGTCGGGGCGAAGACGCATCCCCTGGTTCACCAGCATGCGCACCCCGGCGGCGCGCATGGCCGCGGCGACCTGGTCGGCGCCGGCGTAGTAATCGTGGTTGCCGAGGATGCCGACCATCCCGTCGCGCGGGACCGGCAAGCGGGCCAGCTTGCTCACCAGCTGCGCGGTGTACCCGGCGTCCTGATCGACCAGATCCCCGGTGAGCAGGAGCACGTCGGCCTTGAGGCCGCGCACCAGCTCGAAGCCGCGATCGAGATCGCGGTCGCCGACGAAGGACCCGATGTGCAGGTCCGAGATCTGCGCCAGCGTGTAGCCGTCGAGCGCGCGCGGCAGGCCGGGGATGCGCACCGGCACCTCCTCGACACGGAAGTCGTGACGACCGACGACCATCCCCCAGCCGAGCATGGATCCGGCGCCGGCGAGGAAGGTGACGCCGGCGGCGCGCTCGATGACCTCGCGACGACCGAGCGGCGGCGCAGGCAAGGATGCGGCGACCTCCGGCGAAGGCACGGCCGGCTCGATCGCCTCCACCAGCGTCGCCACCAGCTTCTTCGTCGAGCGCCGCCGCGTGCGGATCCGCGCCAGCAGGTCGAGGCCGCCGAAGAGCGGGAGCGACACGATCATCAGCACCAGCTCGAGCATGCCGAGAGCGAAGTACGAGGTGGCCGCCCCGCCGCCGATGCGCCGGGCGATCAGCCGACCGCTCACCGGGAGCAGCCACATGAGCAGCGTGATGGCGCCGGCCGCGCGCGCCGAGAGCCGCGGAAACGCGCGGCGCAGCCAGCGGTAGAAGAAGTAGTGCGCCGCCCCGCTCGCGAGCACGAAGAGCAGCACGAAGAACGAGCCCGGCGTCCGCGCCACCGCGCGCAGGAACGCGACCGGCATGCTCGGCTCCGCGGCGGCCGCTGTCACGATCGTGGTCCCGGAGAGCACCGCGTTCAGCCTGACACGGGACGGACCCCGGAGACCACGCGATCGATGCCGGCGTAGTCGCGCGCCACGCGCACGTCGCGATAACCGGCCGAACGGAAGAGCTCGGAGGTGGCGGGCGCCTCGTCGAAGCCGATCTCCATCGCCAGGAGACCGTCCGCCTCGAGCACCCGCGGCGCGTCGACCACGATGCGCCGGACGAAGTCGAGCCCATCCGCGCCGCCGTCGAGCGCCAGCCGCGGCTCGTGCTCACGGACGTCGGGCGCCAGGGTGGCGATCTCCGCGCTCGGAATGTACGGAGGATTCGCGGTCACCACGTCGAAGCGCATCGGCAAGCCGGCGACGGCGGCGAACAGATCCCCGTGCCGCGTGGTGAGGTTGTACGCGCCGAGCCGCAACGCGTTCTCCCGCGCCACCACCAGCGCGTCCGCGCTCACGTCGGTGAGCACGACCTTCCCCGTCGGCCGCTGCCGCGCCAGCGTGATGCCCACGCAGCCGCTCCCCGTACAGATGTCCAGCGCGCGCATGGAGAGCGAGCGAAGCGCGGTCCGGTTCAGCGCCACCTCGACCAGCGCCTCGGTGTCCGGCCGCGGGACGAGCACCCGCCGGTCCACCTTGAAGACCCGCCCGTAGAATTCGCGCTCCCCGCGGAGGTACGCGATCGGCTCGAAGCGCCGGCGCCGCTTCACCAGCTCGCGCAGCGGCCCGAGCTCGTCGGGCGTGAGCTCCCGATCGGAGTGGGCGATCAGGTGCATGCGCGTCACCTTGAGGGCGTGCGCCACCAGCACCTCGGCGTCGAGGCGCGGTTTTTCGATGCCACGTCCGCGAAAATCGTCCGCCGCCCACTTGAGCAGCGAACCAATTGTCCATTCAGCCAACGCTCAGCGACCCAGCTTCGCCTGCGCCTTG
>JAMFST010001350.1 GCA_026225435.1 Labilithrix luteola | reverse complement strand
GGGGGCTGGTGCTGCACCTGGAGTCGAGGAGGCGGTGCGCCCTGGTCCTCTTCGCGCTGGCGCTGGCGGGGAGCGAGGCGGCGCTCGCCGGGATCGCACTGACGGTTGCGCTCGACGTTGCGCAGGTGGACCGCCGCGGCTGGTCGCGCGTCGTGCGCGATCTCGCGCCGCTGCTCGTCCTCACGGTGCTCTACCTCGCGGTGTACCGCGGGCTCGGCGGGGGGGCGCGCGGCAGCGGGGACTACCATGATCCGATCGGCGACCCGCTCGGCTTTCTCTGCGTGGCGACGGTGCGGGTCCCACTGCTGCTCGCCGATGCGTTCCTCGGTATCCCGGTGGCGCTGGCGACGCGGCACCAGGCGTCGATCGCGCTCGTCGGGGTCGCCGGCACCGTCGTGGTTGGCGCGCTGCTCGCCACCTCGCGCGCGGTGCAGCTCCTCCCCAGGCGCACGGCGGTCGCGCTCGCGGTCGCCGGGGTGGCCGGCGTGGTCGTCGGCGCCTCGGGAACGCTCGGTGCGCGGGTCCTGGTGCTGCCGGACCTCGCCTTTGCCGCGCTCCTCGGCGTGGTGCTCGCGGCGGCCATCCCCGCGGGCGCGACACTCCGGTCCCGCGCCGGCGCGCTGGTCCTCCCGGCGACGGGCCTCCTCGCGCTCGCCCACCTGGCGCTGGCGCCGGTCGCCGCGTGGACCGAGATCGAGAGGCTTCGCCACGTCGCGCGCGCCACTGACGCCATCGCCGCGCGCGTCGTCGCCGCCGAGCTCCCGCCGGGACCACCGCGCTCCGTGTTCGTCGTCGCCGCGTCGGACCCCTTCGTCTTCCTTTATCCGCGCGCGGTGCTCGCCGATCGGGCGCCCGGGCGAATCGGCTGCTGGTCGACGCTCTCCGCGGCAGCCGCCGATCACCAGGTCGAGCGGCTGGACGCGCGCTCGCTCCGCATCCGCAGCGAGGGGCTCCCGATGTTGACCGGGTTCGACGCCCTCTTCCGCTCACCCGGCGTGCGCCCGCTGCGGATCGGCGACGAGGTCTCCCAGTGCGGCGCGCGCATCCGGGTCGAGGCCGCCGTCGACGGGCGCCCGACGAGCCTCGTCGTCACCTTCGCCACCGACCTCGACGCCGCGGACGACGACGCGCCGGTCCTCCTCACCTGGGACGGCGAGGCGCTCCGCCGCTTCGTGGCGCCTCCGGTCTCGGCGTCCGCCACGCCGGCGGCTGTCGAGATCCCGTGGGCTCCCGGGCCGCGAACGGCGGACTCCGTCCGCGCGGCGCGAGGACCTCGCGCAGCCAGGTGGGCGCCATGACGATTCTTCGGCGCCGGTCGTGGATTTTAGCCGGAGCGAGGTAAGACCGTCGTCATGCTTCAGTCGTTTCGCATCCTCAACGTCTTCACCACGCCCGGGGACCCGTTCTCCGGAAACCCGCTGTGCGTCTTCGAGGACGCGCGCGGACTGTCGGATGCGCAGATGCAAGCGCTGGCGCGGCAGATGAACCTCTCGGAGAGCACCTTCGTCCTCCCTGCCGAGGGCGCCGCC
>JAMFST010001349.1 GCA_026225435.1 Labilithrix luteola | reverse complement strand
GGCCGCCGTCGCCGGGATCGCCGGGGTGCAGGTGGGGAAACTCGACCTCGCCGACCCCGCGTCCATCGCCGCCTTCACGGACGCGTGGCTCGCCTCCGGGCGCCCGCTGCACATCCTCATCAACAACGCGACGGCCACACTGTCGCCGGAGATCGACCGCGACGCGCGCGGTCTCGAGCTGCAGTTCGCCACCGGCCACCTCGGGCACTTCCAGCTCACGACGCAGCTGCACGCCGCCCTGCGCGCCGCCAGGGGGGCGCGGGTGGTCAACGTGTCGTCGGGCGCGCATCGCTCCGGCAAGATTCGCTGGGACGATCCGGGCTTCACGAACGCGGCGGAGTTCAGCGCGCGCGCCGCCTACGGGCAGGTGAAGAAGGCGAACGTGCTCTTCACCGTGGAGCTCGATCGCCGCTGGAAGTCCGAGGGGATCCGCAGCTACGCCCTGCACCCCGGCGTCATCATCCACAAGCCGCTCACCGCGGAGCGGCGCAAGTCGTACCAGGACCAAGGGCTCCTCGACGAGGCGGGCGCTCCGATCATCAACCCGGAGGCGGGGAAGAAGACGATGGCCCAGGGGGTGAGCACCATCGTCTTTGCCGCCACCAGTCCGCAGCTGGCGAACATCGGCGGTGTCTACCTGAAGGACAACGAGGTCTCGCGCATCGACGACGAGGTGCGACAGCTCACCGCCGAGACCATCCCGTCGGAGATCACCTCGGCCTCGATCGATCCCGAGGCGGCCGAGCGCCTGTGGAAGCTGAGCGAGACGCTGCTGGCCTAGCGAAGGCCTAGCTCTTCTTCGCTTCCAGCGTGGCGCGGACCTGCTCGATCAAGCGCGCCGGGGTGAACGGCTTCTCCACGAAGCCGGCGATGCGCTTGCCGGCAAAGAGCCCGGTCGCCTCGCGCTCGGTGTAGCCGCTCGAGACGATGACCTTCACGTCCGGGTTGATCTGCCGCAGGCGCCGGAAGGTCTCCTCCCCGCCCATGTGCGGCATGGTCACGTCGAGGATGATGACGAGGATCTCCTCCTGCTGCTGGCGGTACGCCTCGACACCCGACGCGCCGTCTTCCTTCAGGATCACGCGGAAGCCGGCGCGCTCGAGGATGCGGCGCATGACGTTGCGCACCGCCTGCTCGTCGTCGATGACCATGACGGTGCCCGTCCCCTGCCAGTTGGCCGCCGGCACCGCCTTCATCCGCTCCGAGGCGGTGGTGTCCTCGGCCTTGGCCGGGAAGAGCAAGCGGAAGGTGCTGCCGCCCCCCGGCTCGCTGTACACCTTGATGGCCGCGCGGTGGCTGCGCAGGATCCCCATCACCGCCGCCAGCCCGAGGCCGCGGCCGGTGAACTTGGTGCTGAAGAACGGGTCGAAGATCTTGGCGCGGATCTCGGGGGTCATCCCCTCGCCGTTGTCCGACACCTCGAGCGACACGTACTTCCCCGCCGGGAGCACCTCGCTCACGTAGGTCTCGGCGAGATAGCTGGCGTCGACCTCGACCAGGCTGGTGGCGATGGTGATGAGACCGCTGGAGGTCCCCTCGAGCGCCTCGGCGGCGTTGGTCACCAGGTTCACCACCACCTGACGCAGCTGCGACGGATCCCCCTCGATCGACGGGAGCTCCTTCGCCAGACGCCGCTTGATGGTCACCGTCGGCGACGGGATGGCGTCGAGGAGGTGCGAGGTGTCCTCGAGCAGGCGGTTCAGGTCGAGGCGGCCGATGACGAAGCGCCCCTTGCCCGCGTAGGCGAGCAGCTGCTTGGTGAGGTCGGAGGCGCGCACGGCCGCCTGCTTGATGTTCTCCAGCTGCTCGCGCACCGGGGTCTCCGGCGGCAGCTCGCCGAGGGCGAGATCGGCGTGACCGAGCACCGCCACGAGCAGGTTGTTGAAGTCGTGGGCGATCCCGCCGGCGAGCATCCCCAGGCTCTCCATCTTCTGCGCCTGCTGCAGCTTCGCTTCGAGCTTCTGCGCGTGGGTGTGATCCGAGGCCATGAACAGCACGCCGACGAACGCTCCGCCTTCCATCATGGGCGTGGCGCGGATCGAGCTCCACAGCTCGACGCCGTCCTTCGTGCGGCGGCGCGCGATGAAGGGGACGGTCGCGGTGCCGCCGGCGATCGCCTTCACCCGGTTGCGCTCGACCTCGGCGTCCTCAGGGAACCACCACGGCTCGAGGTCCTTGCCGAGGAGCTCCTCCTCGCGGTGACCGAAAAGGTCCATGAAGCCGCGGTTGGTGTAGCGAACGAGCCCGCCGCCGTCGATGACGACGATTCCGTCGCTCATCGTGTCGAGGATGCGGCGATCCGCGTCATGGAAGGGAAACATCCCCGTCCCGGAGTGAATCCCCGGTGTCTCGTTCTCGGTCACTCGTTCACCAACGAACGAAGATACGGGGGAGTAACGCGGTCGTAAAGTACGGGAATTTCAGCTCAGCCTGGTTTGCGCTTGGCGGGCTCGGCTGCAGGTGCGACGGGAGCCTTCGCCGGGCCGGGCTTGGCCACGTCCGGGCGCTCGGTCTGATCGGCCGACGTTTTCGCGAGCCCGGCCTTGGCGATGACGACGAGCGCCACGTGACCGGTCCCCTCGCAGCGCGGACACTCGTACGTCTCGACGTCCCACGCCGAGCCGGCGCGACCGAACGGCCCGCCGCCAGCGCCGCCACACGCCGGGCACTCCACCTCGTCACCGTTCATGGGACGCGATGGTAGGCGGAGCCCCAGGGCATATGGAAAAAACTGGCGTGCGCCGGGACGCGAGCACCCCCGGATGGACGCGCGCCGGCGGCCGCGCCACATGAGATGGCCAATGGATACGAGCGCTCTCGACCGGATGCTCCGCGGTGGCAAGGTGGTCGCGCTGACCGGCGCCGGCGTCAGCACCGAGTCCGGAATTCCCGATTACCGCAGCCCGGAGGCGGCCAAGCGGGTTCGCCGGCAGATCCACGGGCCCGAGTTCGTCCGCTCGAGCGCGCTGCGCCATCGGTACTGGGCGCGGGCGATGGCCGGCTGGGAGACCTTCCGCCAGGCCGAGCCAGGTGCCTCGCACCGCGCGCTGGCCAGGCTCGAGGAGGCGGGACTGGTCGACGCGCTCATCACCCAGAACGTCGACCGGCTGCACCACAAGGCGGGGAGCGAGCGGATCGTCGAGCTGCACGGGGCGCTCGCCGAGGTGATCTGCCTCGCCTGCGGCGTCGTCGAGAGCCGCGATCACGTGCAGGATCGCATGCGGGCGGCGAATCCCGACTGGCTCGAGGCCGGCCTGAACGGTCGCGCCGCGCCCGACGGAGACGCCGATCTGCGCGACGAGGAGATCGCCGGGTTCGTCGTGCCGGCGTGCGAGCTTTGCGGCGGCGCTCTCAAGCCGAAGGTGGTGTTCTTCGGCGAGAACGTGCCCCGCGAGGTGGTCGATCGCGCCTTTGCCCTGGTCGACGGTGCCGACGCGCTGCTCGTGGCCGGCACCTCGCTGGCGGTCTTCTCCGGCTACCGGTTTCTCCGTCGCGCGGCCGAGCGGAAGATCCCCATCGCCATCGTCAACCGCGGCCCGGTCCGCGGCGAGGAGCACGCGGCGGTGAAGATCGAGGAGAGCACCGGCGACGTGCTTTCCGCCCTCGCCACGCGACTTATCGAAGCGGAAGAGCTGCAAAACGAGACGGCCGAGGACAGTCAATCGTTGACCGCGGCGGCGATCGTGCGGAGGCTCGGAGCATGAGCAAGGCTTTCACCCGCGAGGATGACGACGGCGGAACGGCGCTGCCGGTGCGTAGCTCGGCCCTGGTTCCCACCGAGCGATTCCACCTGACGCGCGAGGGGGCGCGGCAGCTGCAGGCCCACCCGGAGGCGCACGTGCGGGCGGCGCTGGAGCTGGCCGACATCCTCGATCCGGCGACGCCGGCGGAGCGCGCCTTGCTCGGGGTGATCGTCCACGCGCGCAACGCCAGCGGCGAGGAGCGGGCGATCCGCCTGGTCTCGCACGAGGAGCAGCTGCTGCTCGGCGAAGGGTGCAGCCCGCGCTCGCCGCTCGGACGCGCGCTGCTCGGCGCGGAGGTGGGGGACGTGCGCGAGATCGTGACGCCGCGCGGCCGCGAGGAGCTCGAGGTGCTGGAGCTCGCCACCGACGTGAAGAAGAAGAGCGTCGCGAAGAAGGTGATTGGCAAGACCCGCGCGAAGCCCCCCGCGAAGAAGACGGCGGCGAAGTCTCTCGCCAAGACCAAGGCGAAG
>JAMFST010001348.1 GCA_026225435.1 Labilithrix luteola | reverse complement strand
GTACCGCGGCAAGACCGCCTACGTCCTCGTGAAGCTCCAGCCCGGAGCCGACGCGGAGGAGGTGTCCGCCGAGGTCCGCCGCCGCCTGCCGTACAACGACGTGTACACCCGCGACGCGTGGGCGACCCGCACGCGCGACTACTGGGTGACCAGCACCGGCCTGGGGCTGAACATGGGGCTCACGGTGTTCCTCGGCGTGCTCGTCGGCGTCACCGTCGTCGCCCAGACGCTCTACGCCGCGACCCTCGAGCACGTCCGCGAGTTCGGGACGATGAAGGCGCTGGGCGCCTCGAGCGGGCACGTCCTGGGGCTCATCGCCGCCCAGGCCGCCGCCGCCGCCCTCGTCGGCTTCGTGCTCGCCTGGCCGTGCATCTACCTGGTGCGTCTCGGCGCGCGGCGTCTCGCGCTCGACGTGGTGGTCACGCCCGAGGCGGCCGTCACCGTCTTCGTCGGCACGCTCGCCTTGTGCCTGGCCGCGTCGCTGGTGACCTTCCGCAAGATCGCTTCGATCGACCCGGCCCTCGTCTTTCGCACCTGAAGGATCCCGTCATGCAGCCGACCCTGGAAGCGCTCGACATCCGCAAGACGTTCCTCGAAGGGCGCAGCCACGTCGAGGTGCTCAAGGGGGCGACGCTGCGCCTCCATCCCGGCGAGGTGGTCGCGCTCGAGGGGCCGAGCGGATCGGGCAAGTCGACGCTGCTGTGCATCCTCGGCTGCGTGCTCACGCCGAGCGCCGGGAGGCTGCGGATCGACGGTGAAGAGATCGGCTCGCGCACCGACCTCGCCCGCGTGCGTCGCGACCGGCTGGGGTTCGTCTTCCAGCAGTTCAACCTCTCACCCGCGCTCTCGGCCCGCGACAACGTGGCCTACGCGCTGCGCCTGCGCGGAGCCGACCGCGCGATGGCGCGACGAGCGGCCGATCTCGCGCTGGCGCAGGTGGGGCTCGCCGACCGCGCCGGGTTCCTTCCGCGCGATCTGTCCGGCGGGCAGAAGCAACGGGTGGCCATCGCCCGGGCCATCGTCACCCAGCCGGCCCTCCTCCTGGCCGACGAGCCCACGGCGAACCTCGACGCCGAGGTGGGGCACAAGGTGCTCGAGCTCTTCGCCGCGCTGGCCCGCGACGCCGGTCGGGCGTTGCTCATCGTCACCCACGATCCGCGCGTGCGCCGCATCTGCGACCGCGTGCTCACCATCGACGACGGCGCGGTGCAGGAGCTCGTCAGCCCTCGCGGCTCCGCGCGCGGCGACGCTGGAAGTGGCGCCTGGCAACCCCCGCCGCCTCCGCCGCCCGCGTGACCACCCCGCCATGCCGCGCCAGGATCGCCTCCAGGTACTGCACTTCGAAGGCATCGATGACGTGCTGCCGGGCGCGCGCGAGCGGCATTCCTTCGCCGATCACCCGGGCGGCCACCTCCGCCACGCTGGTCGCGTCCGCGGCCTCGATCACGGCCGGCGGCACCTCGTCCTCGGCCAGCCCGGGATCGAACGGCGTCTCGCCGAGCGCCAGCGTGCGGGCGACGGCGTTGCGCAGCTCGCGCACGTTGCCCGGCCAGTCGTGCGCCTCCCAGCGAGCCAGCAGCGCCGGCGAGAGCGAGGTGTCGCTCCCCCCGAGCTCGCGACAGAAGGCGCGCGCCAGCAGCCGCACGTCGCCCCGCCGCTTGCGCAGCGGAGGGAGCTCGACGCGAGCCACGGCCAGCCGGTGGAACAGGTCGTCGCGGAAGCGCCCCGCCTCCACCTCGGCGTCGAGGTTGCGTCGCGTGGCGGAGAGGATGCGCACGTCGGCCTGGAGCACCTTGCTGCCGCCGATGCGGCGGAACTCGCGCCGCTCGATGGCGCGGAGCAGCTTGGGTTGCAGCGCGAGGTCCATGTCGCCGATCTCGTCGATGAGGAGCGTGCCCCCCTCGGCCTGCTCGAGCAGCCCGATGCGTCGGGCGTCCGCTCCGGTGAAGGCGCCGCGCTCGTGACCGAAGAGCTCCGCCTCCACCATGCTCGCCGGCACCGCGGTGCAGTCGAACACCACGAACGGCCCTCGCGCGCGCGGCCCCGCCTCGTGGATCGCCTCGGCGACCGCCTCCTTGCCGGTGCCCGTCTCCCCTTCGATGACCGTCGGGATCTGCGAGGCGGCGACGCGGGTGAGCAGGTGATACAGCCGGCGCATCTCGCGGCTCGCGCCGAGCACGCGCTGGAACGCGCCCGCCTCCGTCCGTGGCTCCGGCACGATCCCCGCCGGTTGCACGGCCAGCAGGGCGCTGCCGAGTCGCACCTCCTCCCCGCCGCGGAGCAGCGCCTCGACGACCGAAGCGCCGTTCACGAAGGTGCCGTTGGTGCTCCCCTCGTCGCGCAGCCGCAGCCGCGCGCCGGCGAGCTCGAAGGAGGCGTGCCGCCGCGAGATGAGGCGATCGCCGACCCGCAGGTTGGCCTGGGGCGAGGTGCCCACCAGCGCCTTGGGGGACTCCGGGCCGAGCTGGAAGGAGGCGCCACGGTCGGGCCCGTCGACGACGGTGACCACGAAGGAGACGTCGTCGGCAACCGGCACGTCGTGCACGGGCTGCTGCGCCGTCTTGCCCGAGTCCTCGTCTTCGTCTGCGAACGGGCGCGGCATCGGTCGCAATTTAGCGGACTTCCCCGGGCCGCAGAGTCATTACTGGAGCTCTAGCGATGCGCCGATCGCGAGCCCTCGTCGTTCTTCTCAGCTTTACGGCCGTGGTGACGGCGTGCTCGCTCGCGTTCCCCGTGCCCGACGCGAACGACTCCGCGGTGGGCGACGGTGGCGAGGCGGGCGCCGTCGATGCCAGCCTCGGTGGAGGTGACGCCGGGGATGCCGTCGCCGAGACGGGCAGCTCCGCGGACGGTGACGCCGTACCACCGGTGTACACCTGTACGCAGACGGGTCGCGGCCCGCAGCTCGTCCCCGCCGGCGCGCGGGCGTGCGTCGACAGCACGCCGGTCACCCGCGATCAGTACGATCAGTTCGTCGCTGCGAACGTGCCGACCTCCGGCCAGATCAGCGGCTGCGAGGCGAACACGAGCTGGGCGGAGCTCGGCGTGCTCGACGGCGGCAGCGAGCCGGTGGACGGCGTCGACTGGTGTGACGCGTGGGGCTACTGCGCCTGGGCGGGCAAGACCCT
>JAMFST010000159.1 GCA_026225435.1 Labilithrix luteola | reverse complement strand
GCCGGGAACCCGATCTTCCTCGCCATCCAGCCGAGGAGCGCGCGCTCCATCGCCGTCGAGACCGGCCCCATCTCGAAGACCGCCATCCCGTTGTTCAGCAGCGCCGAGACCATCTCCGACACCGCGGTGATCGGCAACGGCGCGCTCACCTGGTGACCGACGTAGCCGGGGTGATGCAGGTGCGTCGACGCCGCGACGGTGTGCGCCAGCAGCTCCACCGGATCCGCTCCACCGGCGAAGCTGCTTGCCCACGCCGCGATCTCGTCCTCGGGCGCCCGTGTCGGCGCCACCCTCCCCTCGCGCGCGCCGGTCCTCCGCAGGTGCTCGGCGAGAAGGTCCACCACGGCGTGCGCCTGCCGGCGGAACGTCTCGGCGTCGTACGCCTCTCGCAGATCAGGCTTCATCGGTCCCGCTCCTCGAGGTGACGGGGCGTCCCGGGCAAGGGGAGCGCCGGCAGCTCTCCGTCGATCGCGTCACGAATGTACGTCTGGACCTCCAGGTCGAGCTGGTAGGCCTGCGGAGCGACGCCGATCTTCCCGTGGACCGTGAGGTGGCAAGGCGCCCCGCGCGTCGCCACGTCTCCGACCAGCTTCGCCGTCCCCTCCCAGGACGCGCCCGGCACAACGAAGATCCCGGCTCCTGGCACAGTGAGCTCGAGGCGCTCGATCTGCGCCGCGTCCCCCGCGAGCCGCACCTGCAGCGACACGTCCGCGCCTCCTTGCGCCGGCGGCGTGTAGCGCGTGCTCCCCAGGTCGTCGCGCTGCCCGAAGGTCACCGACTGGCTCGTCTTGCTGCGCACCGTCACCGCGCCGCGCTCGGCCGAACGGAGCAGCGCCGCGCTCTGCACGTTCCCCGCGGCCGGCTCTGCGCTGCCGTCGATCCCGTGCAGATCGAGGTGCGCGCTCGCCGCCGGCAGGGCCATCGGCCGCGCCTTCGCCTCGTGCGCCACGGTGAGCGCTCCCAGGCGCGTCGCCTCGCGCGCACAAGGCTCCGGATGGGCAGACGCCGCGCACGCGTGCGGATCCCCCTTCACCACGGCGAGACACATCGCCCTCCGATCGGCCGGCGCCGCCTGGCACGCGTGCGCATCGCGCGCCGCCAGCGCAAGACACAGCGGATCACGCCCGTCCTCGGGTTGCCCCTCGAGCGGACAGCCATCGGGATCCGCCCGCACGATCGCCACCCACTGCTCGCAGCGCGCCCGCAGCTGGCTCGAGCCGATGGGCGCGCACGCGGCCGGATCCTCGCGCTTGGCCGCGTCGAGCAGCCGGCAGCTGTCCCGCAGGAAGGTGTCGTACCCGAGCGCCCCCAGCGTGTCCGAGAGCAGCGGGTCGAGCGTCGCCGCCCGCGCGCGCACGCATGCGTCCAGCGTCGTGTACCCCGAAAGCTCGCTCTTCAGGTCGCCGGGGGGCGCCGGTGGGTCCACCGCGAGCGCGAGCGCAGCCGCGTCCAGCTCCGGCATCCTCGCCGTTCCGCTCCGCTGCTGGTCCCGCGACTCCTCCGCTCGCCGGGCTCGCTCCTCGGCCCGATCCGCCTCCTGCCGATCGTTGCATCCTGCAAAAAAAGCGGCACTTGCGCAGACGATGCTGAACGTATAAACAGTAGGGACCATGGACGACAAGAACCGCTCGAAAGCCATCGACCTCGCCCTCGCCTCCATCGAGAAGGAATACGGCAAGGGGGCGATCATGCGCCTCAAGGACGGCGTTGGCCTCAACGCGGACGTCGGCGTGGTCGCCACGGGCAGCATCGGGCTGGACATCGCGCTCGGCATCGGAGGGTACCCCAAGGGGCGCATCATCGAGATCTATGGTCCGGAGTCGAGCGGCAAGACCACGCTCACCCTCCACGCCATCGCCAGCGTGCAGAAGGCCGGCGGAGTCGCTGCCTTCGTCGACGCGGAGCACGCGCTCGATCCGGCCTACGCCCGCAAGCTCGGCGTGAAGACGGACGAGCTGCTCGTCTCCCAGCCGGACTACGGCGAGCAGGCGCTCGAGATCGCCGACATGCTCGTGCGCTCCGGCGCCGTCGACATCGTCGTCATCGACTCGGTCGCCGCGCTCGTCCCCAAGGCGGAAATCGAGGGGGACATGGGCGACAGTCACGTCGGTCTGCAGGCGCGCCTCATGTCCCAGGCGCTGCGCAAGCTCACCGCCTCGGTCGCCCGCTCCAACTGCCTGCTCGTCTTCATCAACCAGATCCGCATGAAGATCGGCGTCATGTTCGGCTCGCCGGAGACCACCACCGGCGGCAACGCGCTCAAGTTTTACGCCTCGGTCCGCCTCGACATCCGCCGCATCGGCGCCATCAAGGAAGCCTCGGCGAACGAGAAGAAGGATCCGGTCGTCGTCGGCAACCGCACCCGCGTGAAGGTCGTGAAGAACAAGATGGCCCCCCCCTTCCGCGAGGTGGAGTTCGACATCCTCTACGGTCAGGGCATCAGCCGCGCGGGTGACATCATCGACCTGGCGACGGACATGGGCATGGTCGAGAAGAGCGGCGCCTGGTTCTCCTATGGCGGCGAGCGCATCGGCCAGGGGCGCGAGAACGCCAAGACCTACCTCGACCAGCACCCGGAGCTGATGCTCAAGCTGGAGAGCGCGATCCTCGACAAGCACGGTCTGCGCCCGCACGCTTTGGTCGTGAACGGGACGAGCGGCGCCAGCCTGCCGGCCGAGACGGGCGACGCTGCCGCAGAGAAGCCGCGCAAGGCGGCGGCAGCAAAACCCGCCAATTGAATCTGAAGTGCGCTTAACCTCGGCGGCTGGACGGTCGTTCTGGGGAGGTTCGGCGCCATGAATTTCGTCTTCCGCACGGATCGATTGCCCATCGTCGAGGTCGAGTTCCCCTCGATCTTCGACCAGGCGCAGTACCGCGAGCTGTTCGCGCGGTATCGCTCGCTCTCCCTCGAGCACGGGCGGATCGCGTACATCATCGACATGCGGAAGTTCAATCCGTTGAAGGCCTCCGCCGCGCTACGGAAGCAGGCGGCCGAGGTGTTCAACGAGAACGTGACCCATATCGTGACCGCCACCGTCTGCGAGGCGCGCATCGTGAGCGACCAGCTCACCCGCGGCGTGCTCACGGCCTTCGACTGGCTCACCGGGACGAAGTGGCCGTGCCGCACGTTCACCTCGCCGAGCGAAGCCGAGGCCTGGGTACAGAAGCAGCTCGCGGGCGACATCGACTACACGTCGCAAGGGCGCATCCAGCTCTAAGGTCGCCTCGCGGGTGTCCGTACGAACGGCGTGCAGCCCGTCGTCACCACCGATCGCTTTCCCCTCGTCGAGGTGTGCGTCAAAGGGGTGATGCCGCCCGGCGGAATGGAGGCTCTCGTGACGACGTACCGCGCGCTCGCCGCTCGTGGTCCGCGCATGGCTCTCCTGGTCGACACCAGGGCGTTCGACGCAGCCAACACCGACGCCCGCACCCGCGAGCGCGACGCCACCATCTACCGCGCCGCCGCGGCCGAGCTGCGCGCCTCGATCGTCTGCGAGGCGCGGATCGTCCACAGCACCGTCGCGCGCTACGTCATCACCGCGTTCGACGGTCTCACCGGCGTCCCCTGGCCGACCGCGAGCTTCACGACACCCGCGGAAGCCGAAGCGTGGGTCCAGCGGCAGCTGGCGAACGACCCGGTGCACTTCTCGCGCGCCTCGGCCTGACCTTCGCTCTAAGGTGCGGCGCATGAAGCTGTACGTCATGCGCCACGGCCCGGCCGAGGACGTCTCGGCGACCGGTCGCGATGCCGACCGCGCCCTCACGTCGAGCGGTCGTGATCGCGTTCGCAACGTCGCCAAGGCGCTCGAGGACGCCGGTGAGTCCCCTCGCCTGATCTTCACCAGCCCGCTCGCGCGTGCGCTGCAAACGGCGGAGATCGTCGCCGCCGTCACCAACGCCGACGTGCTCACCCGCGCGGAGCTGGGCACCTCGGCGGCGCCGCTCCCGCTCCTGCGCCAGGCGCTGTCCGAGCGGAAGAAGCGCGTGATGATCGTCGGGCACGAGCCGGATCTGTCGGCGCTGGTAGCGCACCTGGTGGGCCGCGGGCCGGAGCAGGGGATGCTCAAGGCGCTGGTCGTCGGCGTCGCCCTGCACTTCGAGGACGAGGCGGCCGGCTCCCTCTTCGCGCGGCTGCGCTTCGTGCTCGACCCGAAGACTCTCGAGCTCGCGCCGGATGCGCGCACCTGACGCGCAGCTGACTTCGCGCCCCTAGCTAAAGCTTCGTGGCGGGCGGTCGTTCCTGAGGCATGAATCCGGCACGCTCATCTGCGCCCGCGCGCCCCCGCCCCATCACCGTGGACGCCGCCGAGCTTCCCGTGGTCGAGATCATCATCGAGGGGGCGCCGACCGAGGCCGATTGCCTTCGCCTCTTCGAGACGTTGAACCAGATCTGCGAGAGCGGCGAGCGCGTCGCCAACATCGTCGATCTGCGTGGTCTGAACCCCTTCGCCCTGACCCCGGCCATCCGGCAGACCGCCGCCCGCGCCTTCTTCGACGGGATCGACGAGCGCCGCGCGCGGACCATCTGCGAGGCGCGCATCACCACCAACGCCCTCACGCGCAGCTTCCTCAAGGCGTTCGACTGGATCACCGGCCCCAAGTGGCCTTGCGCACTCTTCCCTACACGGGAGGAAGCGGTCGCCTGGGTGAACGAACGAGTGGAAACCGATTCCCCGATGCGCGAGCACAGCTCATCCGGAACGTTCGCTATCTCCGCGGAATTGCACGACCTGATCGAGCAGATGGCGCGCTGAAAGTCGCCGCCAAGGAGCGTGCCGAGAACGCTTTCCCAGGGGGTACATTTTGCCCCTGCCAAGCATACGTAAGTACTGGATAATCTATAGGAATGCATCGACCCCATTCGCCTTGACAGGGGGGTACCCCTCTTCTACCCCATGGGGAGAGGAGAAGCGGCCAATGGGGGCTCAGCAGATGGCCACGTGGAAGACGCATGCGAGGCGGGCGCCGCATCTCGCGCGCATCGTGCCTCGCGTGCCGGGCGGTCCGCTCTCCGCCGCCGTGCGCGTGCCGGAGCACATCGTCGGGCAGCTGGCGCTCGACTTCCGCTGCACGCCGCAGCTCTTCGTGCACGAAGGGGCGCGGCAGTCGCTCGAGCGGCGGCTCGGCTCGGCCCATCCCGGTCCCGTGGCGCTGGCCATCACCGACAACCGGCACAGCATCATCTCGCACTCGCTGCGTGACGGCGTCCTGCGCGCGCGCGTGCACCACATGTTCCTCGACGCGCCCATGCGGGTGCAGACGGCGCTCATCAAGTACGTGACCCGCGGCGATCCCGCTGCCAGCCAGTACGTGGGGCACTTCATCGAGGCGAACGGGGGGCGGCTGGTGAAGCGCCTCCGGTCGGCGCCGCCGCTGCTCGCCCGCGGCAAGCACCACGATCTCCTCACCATCTTCGACGACCTGAACGAGCGCTACTTCGGCGGTCAGGTGCAGGCGGTCATCACCTGGGGCCAGCGCGGCAGCGCGCGGCGCACCGGCGAGACGACGACCCGGCGCAGCAGCATCAAGCTCGGGAGCTACGACGCCATCGACCGGTTGATCCGGGTGAACCCGTCGCTCGATCGCACCTGGGTGCCGCGCTACTTCGTCGCCTTCGTCGTCTACCACGAGATGCTGCACCACGTGATCCCGGCGCGGAACGCGCGAGACTCCCGCGGCGACCTGCTCGGGCGACGCATTCTGCATCCGCCGGAATTCCGGGAACGGGAGCGACGTTTCCGCAACTATGAGCGGGCGATCACCTGGGAGCGCCGGTTTCTCGCGCGGCTGCTGCGCGCGTAGCGACGTGAACGAGCGGCCCGCGGGCGAAACGCGGTAAGACGGGCCGCATGGGCATGGTGGCTGGCAGAAGGTGGACGGCGCTCGGCTCCGTGGCGGGGGCGCTCGCTCTCGTGTCGTCGACCGTGGCCGGCGCCGGCGTGACCGCCTGCGGCGACGACTGCTCCTGCATCCCGCCCGAGGTCGACGTGGTGGTCCCGCCGGAGACCGCCAACGAGGTCACCTCGGTCGCGGCCAGCGGCGTGGCCTGCGCCGGGGTGACGGCCGAGTGCGACCAGACGGCCACCAACGGCTGCATCGACTACGTGTTCGTGCCCGTCGCGGCGGGGGACTGCGACGTGACGGTGATCTACAGCGACGGCAGCCAGCTCCAGAAGACCATCACCTTCGGCGGCGAGCCCACCTGCTGCGGAGACCTCGGCGGCGGCGGGCAGATCGACGCCATCCCGCCGACGCCGGTCGCGGACGGAGGCGCGGGTTGAAGCAGCGCGCGTGCCTCCTGCTCGTCGCCGCCGCGAGCGTCGCCGGCTGCGCGCACCACGGCCGGCCCCTCACGCCGACGGGTGAGGACGAGGAGCACCTCGGCTTCGGGCAGGCGGCGCACAAGAAGAGCGCCGATCCCGGGCCGGTGGAGGCGCACCTGCTCGCCAGCCTGAACGAGCACACCGTGGGCCCGTTCCTCGCCCGCGCCCGGCCCGCCGCGGGC
>JAMFST010001347.1 GCA_026225435.1 Labilithrix luteola | reverse complement strand
GGCCTGGACGCAGCGCGCACGATGCCGTGTGCGAGGCACAGAAGTACATCCAGGAAGGGCGCCGCTGGGTGGTGGACGTGGATCTCGAGACGTTTTTCGACCGCGTGAACCACGACGTGCTGATGGGTCCCGTGGAACCGCAAGTTTCTCGGCTACAGCTTCTGGGTGGCACGAGGACGTGAGGTCAAACGGCGCGTGGCGAGCAAGGCCCTGGTGGCGATGAAGCAGCGGGTCCGCGTCCTCACGGCGCGGAACTGCGGCCGAAGCATCCCTGCCGTCATCGCGGAGCTCCGCGGCTATCTCGTCGGATGGAAGGGATACTTCCGCCTCGCCGACACGCCGAAGATCTTCCGTGAGCTCGACGAATGGATCCGCCACCGACTGCGCGCGATTCAACTCAAACCGTGGAAGCACGGGACGACGATCTTCCGCGAGCTGCGCGCGCGAGGAGCCTCGCGCGACGCTGCTGCGCAAGTCGCCGGCAACGCGCGACGCTGGTGGAAGAACTCGGGCAACAAGATCCACATCGCGTTGCCCGGGCGTCACTTCGACGGCCTCGGGCTGCCGAGGCTCGCCGCGTGAACCTCAACTCTCCGAACCGCCGGATGCGGACCCGCACGTCCGGTGGTGTGGGAGGGGCCGGACGGGGCGAACCCGTCAGCCCCTACCCGATCTGTCGCGCCTGCGCCAAGCGGCAAAGCGCCCACATCGCCGCCACTTTCCCCCTCTTGCCGGCTCAGCCCGTTCGCGTGACTCTGGGATCCATGGGTGCCTGGGAACGTAGCTGGATGCTGACGAAGGCGAGCTTCGGGGTGATCTCCAGGGACAAGGAGATGCTCCTCTTCCCCATCCTCGCGGCACTCTCCTCGCTGCTCTACCTGGCGGCGCTGCTGGTGCCGACCTTCGTGCTCGACCTCGCGCACGACGCCGGGGTGCCGGGGATCGGCGTCCTCCAGTACGTCGCGCTCTTCCTCTCGTACTTCGGGCTCGCGTTCATCGCGACGTTCTTCAACGTGTGCGTCGTCTACACGACCAAGACGCGGCTCGGCGGCGGGGACGCGACCTTCTTCGAGAGCATCGGGTTCGCGCTCTCCCGCATCCACCTGATCCTCGGCTGGGCGCTGGTGTCCGCGAGCGTCGGGCTCTTGCTCCACGCCATCGAGCGCGCCGGGCGTCGCTCGGGGCTGGTCGGGCGCATCGTGCTCGGGATCGTGCGCATGCTGCTCGCGACGGCCTGGGCGGTGACGACCATCTTCGTGACGCCGGCGATGGTGTACCGCGGGCTCGGGCCGTTCGACGCCATCCGCGACTCGCGGCAGACGCTGAGCGCCACCTGGGGCGAGAACCTGGTCGGCTACTTCGGGCTCGGGATCGCCAACTTCATGTGCCTGCTCGGGCCGCTCGTCCTCACCATCGCCGGCATCGCGGTCGCCAGCGTGGTGCCCGCCCTGGGCATCCTGATGATCTGCGTCGGCGGGCTCGGGCTGCTCGCGGTGACGGTGCTCTTCAACATGGCGAGCACGGTGTACCGGACGGCGCTCTACCACTGGGCGGCGTATCGCACGGTGCCCGAGGGCTTCGACGGCAGCCTGTTCCAGAGCGCGTTCCGCTACGGGTGACCGAGCCGGATCGGTCGGCCAATCAGTCGGTGGTGTAGCCCGCGTCGTCGAGGGCGCGGGACGCCACCAGCTCGGTGTCGGCCGCCACGTGGGCGCTGACCGACGCGGGCGATGCAGACGCCGACGACGGTGCGCTGGACGCGACGCGCAACAAGGCGAGCACCAGGCAGGCGGCGCTGGTGCCGCCCACGAGTACGCGGCCCATCGCGCGGGTGCGGCGCACCTGGGCCGAGTGGGTCTTCAAGGCCAGGCCGCGGATACGAGCGGCGCGTGCTCCGTCCCAGTCGCCGTCGAGCTGGCGCGCGCGGCCGATGCCGCCTTCGAGGAGGCCTTCGAGATCGTGGCTCATGATGCTTCCTCCGTGGTCTGCGTATCGGTCGCGTCGCTCGGCTCGCTCGTCTCGCGCAGCCCGACCTGGGTTCCCAGGCGCCGGGTGAGTCGCTCCTCGGCGTCGGCGATGCGACGCTTGACCGTGGCGGCGGACACCTCGCACGCCGCGGCCGTCTCCGGGATGCTCAGGCGCTCGATGCGGTGGAGCGACCACGGGAGGCGCAGATCCGTCGGGAGCCGGCCGAGCGCGTCGTAGAGATCGTCCACCGAGGAGCCGGCGCGCGGGTCCGACGAGGTGGGGGACGCATCGAGCAGGCCGAAGGCGAAGATCATCCGCCGGCGCCGCTTGGTGAGCAGCCGCCGCGTGCGGCGAACGGCGACGGTGACCAGCCAGGCGCGGACGGCGTTCGGATCCTCGAGCCGGGTGAGGCCGTGGAGCGCGTCCACGAAGGTCTCCTGGACGATGTCTTCGAGCTCACCGTCGGTGCCCATCAAGCGGTGGACGACACCGGCGATGTACCGGGCGTGCAGCGCGTAGAGGCGGTCGAAGTCGGCGAGCGGATCGGGCGCGCTTCTCTCGACGGCCGCCGCGCGCCCTTGGGCACGCAGCGCATCGACGCCGAGGACGCGGTTCATGACAGGTAGTTGCCACGAGCCCGCCGAAGCGGCTCAAGAATCTTCGCCCGGCTGGTAGACCCGTCGTTTCCCGCTACTTCTTGCTGCTGGCGGTGAAGGTGAAGTCGACCGCGTCGGCCGCCGGGTAGCTCGCCGAGATGGCGCACGGGGTGATGTTCCCGGGCAGGTCGAGGTAGGTCCAGGACGGGGTGAAGGTCGACCCGTCGTTGGCCTGGGCGGCGATGTTCGTGAACTGGAGCGGGCCCGCGGGCATCATCGAGCAGCTCTCGATGTTGTAGGTCTCCACCACGGCGCCCTGCAATTGTACATACTTGTAGCTGCCGGCGGCGGTCGTCAGGGTGGTCGTCAGCGAGGGCTGGGTGAGGTCGGCCAGGGTGATGGTCCAGGAGGAGCACACCCCGTTGGCGCAGGTGCCGGTCCCCTGCATCGTGCCGTGCAGCTTGTCCCCCGGCGCGACCTTGAGCACCTTGCTGATGTAGTAGTTGCCGGTCTCGTCGAGGTACCAGTCGGCGATCGTCCAGTAGTTCCCGCCGACGGTGCTCGAGCCGCTCCCTTCGGCGCCGTAGTTGAGCACCGGCTGGATGATGGGCGGATTCTCCGTCGGGGTCAGGCTGGGGAACATGTACACGACCTGATCGGACGCGTCGGTCGGCAGCGGCGGGACGACCATGTCCGCCTCGAGGAAGCTGACGCCCGTGGTGGTGTCGTCCTCCAGCCAGGCGGCCCAGCTCGGCGGCTCGTCGTCCGTTCCCGTGGGCGTGCCCGCTTCGGTCGAGGGGCCGCCGGCGTCGCTGCTCGTGCCGGCGTCGGTCTTGGTCCCCGCGTCGCTCTTGCCGGCGTCTGCCTTGCCGGCATCCGCGGCGCCCGCGTCCTTCTTCCTCGCGTCGCTGGTGCTCGCCGAGCAACCGGAGACGGCCAGCTCCGCGTTGACCTTGCCGTCGGCGTCGACCGAGTGACCGCAGGCGGCCTTGAGGCGACCGAACGGGGTGATGACCGTCGCTTCGCTGGCGGCGCTGGTGCTGTCCGACGCGAGGTCGCTGCCCGAGCTGGCACCGTCCTCGGTCGCCGAGCTGCAGGCGACCACCAGGCCTGCGGTGATCGCGACGGCGGAGAGCGAGAGCAGCGAGGCGGAGCGGAGGACGATGCGCGGACGGCGGGACGACATGGGCGGCACCCATCGCACGATGGCGCCGTGTCGCGGGTCTCAAGACAATCTCGGCGAACGAGCGCGATGTGGGTAAAGCTGCGTGAATCTGCGGAGATAAGCTTCGGTCGAGCAGGCCTGGTGGAGCTTTGCCATGCTACGGTCGCGAGCATGTCCGGTTCTGCTCTTCCCGGCGCCAGCCAGGCGCTCGTCGCCGCGGCGCTCGGCGGTCTGTTGTTCGCGAGCGCCAGCCTCGCGGCCTGTGGCGGCTCCAGCACCACCACTCCGACCAACGCCAGCGGAGACGACGGCGACGCGGCGCCCGGCACCATCACGACGATCGCCAGCGCCGACGGCGGCACCATCGCCACCACTGAGCCGACCACGCCTTCCAACGGCGACTCGCCCATCCCGCGGACCGAGTGCGCCAACGGCGTGTTCGCGGCGGCCGATCGGCAGATCACCTCGAGCAGCGCCGGCACGGTCGCGCAGGACGATTTCCAGACGCGCTGCGCGGCGGCCAACGGCATCTACGAGACGCAGCCGAACTGCGGCGGCTCCAACTCGTGCCGCGGCATGTCCTACGACGCGAACACCGAGACGCTGACCGAGCACACCTGCCGCGCGACGAACACGTGCGCGGGATTCAGCTGCATCGTCTGTAGCTGACGACGTCGTAGCGTCGTCAGGCGGGGGCGAGGCTGGTCCAGAAGCCGAGCTGCACGCTGCGCGCGAGCCAGCGTTGCGTGGCGGCGGGCAGGGCGGCGCGCTCGGACTCGGGGCACGCGCTCTCGAGACGAGCGAGGGCCTCGCCGACCGGATGCGCCGCGAGGAGCCCGAGGAGCTCGGCCTCGCGCGGCTCGAGGAGGATCGACGTGGTGCCGCTCTCGCCGCGCACGATCGCCCAGTCGCGTGGCGTCGGCAGCGGCGGTGGAACGGCGAGCCGGGTGGAGGAGTCCGCCCCGAGCGCGAGCGCCTGTCGGCGCAGCTCGAGGAGCGGGAAGTGCTCGCGGACGAAGGCGACAGCGGGTGAGGGGACGAGCCGCGAGTCGAGGAGACGGGCCGCGTCGTCTGCCGAGGGGTGGAAGGCGGTCACCGGAGGCGCGCGGAACACCTCCCGGTAGGCGGCGTCGATGCGGACCGCGTCGGCGCTCGCCCCGGTGGCCGCGGTGGTGACGTTGGCGGTGGCGCGGGCGACGAAGAAGTCGGCGAAGCCGGCGGGCACGTCGTCGAGATCCCAGGTGCGCGGCGGATGCGCGGCGAGGTACGCGCCGGCGTGCTCGTTGAACGCCCAGTAGCCGACGAGCCGCGCCGTGAGCGGAAACGCGTCGTGCAGGACGCCGAAGAGGCGAAACCAGTACTGACGGTTGTACACCGCGAGCCGCTCGCTCCCGACCTCGGCCACCAGCGCGGCGTCGTAGGTCGCGGGCGTGGCGGTGAGCGTGCCGCTGGTGCGATCGAGCGGTGTGCGCAAGGTGTTCCCGAAGCGCGCCTGGAGGTCGGCGAGCCACGACGGAGTCTCGTGCGCGCTCACGCCCTGACCGCCGCGGCGCGCGCCAGCTCGCGGGTGAGCTCCGGCAAGGAGGGGACGTTCGCGTCGCGCTCGAGCAGGGTGGGGAAGGGGCCACCGATCTCCCAGGCGCGCCGGTAGAGCGCCCACACCGCGTCGTCGACGGTCTGGTCGTGCGTGTCGACGAGGGTGCCGCTCGGCTCGCGCGTGTGACCGGCGATGTGGACCTGCAGCACGCGCGAAAAATCGATCCCCGCGAGGTACGCATCCGGATCGAAGCGGTGGTTCTGGCTGGAGACGTACACGTTGTTGACGTCGAGCATCGACCAGCAATCCGCCGAGCGCACCACCGCGGCGTAGAAGTCGTGCTCCGTGAGCGTGGAGCGCGGGAAGGCGACGTAGCTCGAGAGGTTCTCGAGACCGAAAGGGCGATCGAGACGCCGCTGCACGTGCGCCGCTCGCTCCGCCGCGAAGCCGACCAGGTCCTCGGTGTACGGAAGCGGGAGCAGATCGTGGTGGCTCACGCCGTGCGCGCCGGTCCAGCACAGGTGATCGGTGACGAACGGGGCGTCCACCGAATCGGCGAGCCGCGCGAGCGCGTCGAGGTAGCGCTCGTCGAGCGGAGCATGGCCAAGGAGGTTCAGGCTCACGCCGTGGAGCACGACGGGCAGGCGCGCACGGATGCGCGCGAGACGCTGGCGCGGCGTCGGGGCGTCGCCGAGGAAGTTCTCGCTGATGACCTCGACGTAGCCGACGAGCGGATCGGCCGTGAGAATGGAGTCGTAGTGCGGCAACCGCAGGCCGAGGCCGAGCGCCGTCGCCGGCAGGCCGCGCGCGCTCGCGAGGCGACTCGCCGCTTCGGAAGACGTCGGAGACATCGGCAGCACGCGGCGACGGTAGCGCGTTGCTTCGAGCGGCGTGAAGCGGCTCAAGAATCTTCGCTGAGCCGGTTGGCCCCCCGTCGTGTGCCCTTCGGATCATGACCTTCTCGCGAGCGTCGGCCTGGGCGGGTCTCGTCCTGGTCGCGACCTGGACCGCCTGGGAGATCCGCCACCCGGCGGTGGCCACCAGCTTCGAGGGGCTCGCGCAGGCGTCGGTGGCGCTGGAGCGGTTGCCCTCGGCGGTCGGCTCGCTCCTGGCGCTCCTGGCGCTCGCGGAGCTGGTGACGCGCACTGTGTCGTCGCGCGCGGCGCTCTTCGCCGTCGGGGTGTACGCGACGATGCCGCTGGCGTTCGTGCCGGCGCGCTTGCGCAGCGGCGGAGAGCTGGTCGTCGGCGTCCTCACGCTGGCGCTGGCGGCGGTGGGGATCGCCTGGCTCGACGCGTCGGCGTCGCGACGCGCGCGGGCGGTGTTCGGCGTCGCCGGAGCGGCGCTATTCGTGGCCGCCGCCCTGCTGGTCTGGAAGGCGCCGTCGTGGAGCGTGCCGGTCGCGGCGGCGTCCGCCATGGCGCACACCTTCGACGCGGCCGTCCCCGCGCTGGCGTACGGGCTCGGTCCGTGGGTGCTCTTCGCGCCGGTCGCGCTCGTCTCGCGCATGCGGTCGCCGGGGGCGGCGGCGCTGTCCGCGCTCGCGGTCGTCGCACTGGCGGCGCTCGCCTTCGCGCCGCTGCGGGCGGTGCTCCCGGTGACGCTGGTGGCGCCGTGGCTCGCGGGCGTCATCGGCGTCGAGCTGGCGTCGTGGCGGAGAACCTCGACGACCTTTGCAGCGGTGGTGGTGAGCCTCGGGTTCCTCGTGGCGCACGATCTCGGGACGTCGCCGGAGCGGCTCCTGACACCGCTGGTGACCCTCGACGCGACCGCGAGCGCGGCCATCGCCACCGCGTCGGCGCATGCGGCCAG
>JAMFST010001346.1 GCA_026225435.1 Labilithrix luteola | reverse complement strand
GGTCCAGATCGCCCAGGGCGGCCTGGCACCAGGCGTCGTCGGTCGCCGCCTTCAGACACAGCATGCGTGCCGAAATAGCACGGGCGGTCTCAATCTCGTCGGCGGATGGCCCGGCGGGCGGACAGACCGGCGGAGAGCGTGGAGACGAAGAGGACCACCAGGGTGCGGATCAACTTCTCCGTCCAGGTGCCGGTGAAGGTCGCGAAGACGCCGAGCAGCGCGGCGACGAGCGCGCCGCCGACCGCCTCGCGCATCCCGGCCGTGGCGCCGCCGTAACGACCGATGAGGTGGCCGGAGAACGACGCCGACAGCGCCAGCGCCAGCACGTGGGGCACGGTGATGAAGACGACGGCGAGCGAGCCCGGGGTGTTCTGCCCGAGATCGAAGGTCGCCATGAGCGCGCCGTCGAGGAAGATGACCAGCGTCGAGAGCAGCACCCACGCGACCAGCGTGAGCAGCGCTCCGAAGATGATCCATTGCCACCCCGGCCGGACGGGGTCGTCGCTGGCGGGGGTGCTCTTGAGAACGGGGAGGCGTCGCTTGGAGTCGACCACGGCGCGCGCCACGCTACTGCAACTGGCGCAAAGTGCTATCGAGTGGGTGCGTGAGCGATTCTTCGAGCGCACCGGCACCCATCCCCGATCCCGCGCTGAGCGTCATCCCGATCCGCGTCCGCTTCGGCGAGACGGACCTGATGGGCATCGTCCACCACGCGAGCTACCTCGGCTACTTCGAGGTGGCGCGGGTCGAGTGGCTGCGCCGGCGCGGCGTCACCTACGCAGAGTGGGCCGCGCGCGGGGTGCACCTGCCGGTCGTCGACGCCGATCTCCGCTACCGCATGCCGGCGCACTTCGACGAGGTGCTCGACGTGGAGACGCGCCTCACGGAGCTGCGCGGCGTCTCGATGCGCTTCTCGTACCGCATCGTCCGCGAGGGCACCTTGCTCACCGAGGGCTCGACCCGCCTGGCCTGCGTGGACGCGAAGCATCAGCTCATGAAGCTCGAGAAATGGATGAGCGAGATCCTGCGCCGGGGGGAAAACCCCGAAACCGTTGCCAGCCGAGGGACCTCGACGTAGCGTCCGCAGACTTTGGCTCAACCCTCCAGCACCGTCCGGGAATCCGCGCCTCCGTCCAGCCGCAAATCAGCGCGGCCCGAGCGCCCGTCGTTTCTCCGTGCGCTGCGGGCCGTCGGCCAGGCGACGGCGCAGCCGCCGCGCTACGAGGCGCCCGAGGTCTACGGCCGCGAGGCCATCTGGAAGATCGCCCGCGCGCTGCCGCCGGTGGAGCAGGCCTACGCGCACATCCGCTTCTCCATCCTGCGCCCCAAGCTGCTCAGCGTCATGGACCTGCTGCTGACCGATCAGGGGCGCATCCTCGACGTCGGTTGTGGCTTCGGTCTCTTCGCGGCGTACTTCGGCCAGACGCAGCCGGGCCGCAGCATCGTCGGCGTGGACCCCGACGCGCGCCGGGTGAAGCTTGCGACGCAGGTGTCGAAGACGCTCGGCCTGGCCAACACCTTCCAGGTCGGCGACGTGCGCGACAGCACGCTCGAGGGGCCGTTCGACGCCGCTTACGTCCTCGACGTCATGCACCACATCCCCAAGGACGATCAGCGCGCGGTCCTCTCGCGCCTGCGCGATCTGCTCGTCCCTGGCGGCACGCTCATCGTCAAGGACATCACCACCGAGCCGCGCTTCGGCCTCGCCTTCACCGAGCTGCTCGACCGCGTGATGGTCGGCTGGGACGAGCCGCTCGCCTACCGCCACCACCGCGAATGGGGCCAGATGCTCGACGAGCTCGGCTTCCACGTCCGCATGGTCCGCGTCCCGGACATCCTGCCGTATCCCCATGTCGTCATCGCCGCCACGAAGCGCTGAGGAGCTCGAGGCTCTCTTCCGGGACGTGCCGCTCGCCGCCGCTGGCTTCGAGGTCAGCGACGGCGTGCCCGCGGTCCACGTGTCGCTCGACGAACCGACGCGCTGCTGCGTGTGGGGCAAGGTCTACGAGATCCGGCAGACGCTCCACGTCTTCTGCCTCGACTTCCACGTCGTGCCCGACGAGCCGTCCGCGTGGACCTGGACGCTGCACTTCGAGCCGCTTCGCCG
>JAMFST010001345.1 GCA_026225435.1 Labilithrix luteola | reverse complement strand
GGGTGCGCGCGAGAGGTCCACCTGCACCCGGCTCCCCGGCAGCTCCCCGAGCGCGCGCTCGACCAGCTCCTCCGGCGTCACCTCGCGCAGCTCGAGCGCGCCGTCGCGGACGAAGTCGAGCAGCGTGCTGGTGAGCTGCTCGAGACGCACCGCCCCCGCGACCACCCGATCCGCCTTGGCGCGCGCGGGCTCCGGCAGGTCCTCGGCCAGCAGCTGCGCGTGCCCCTTGAGCGCCGCGATCGGGTTGCGCAGCTCGTGGGCCATCACCGCCGAGGCGCGCCCCAGCGCGACCAGCCGGCTCTCGCGCTCCGCCTTCTTCTCGATGGCCGCCAGCCGCGCGGTGGTGCGCGCCAGCGCCAGCGCGAAGAGCACCAGCGCGAGCGCCGCCCCCGCCGCGACGAGGGCGATCTCCCGCAGGTCCCGTTGCAAGCTGGCGATGAGCGGCGACTCGAGCTCGATGACCACGTACGGCCGCAGCGCCACGTTCAGCTCCGGCGGCCCCTGCCCCTCGCCGGCGTGCGTCTGGCTGCGGGGGAAGATGATCGCCGCGATGCGCACCCGCGGACCGCGCCGGCTCACCCCGCCGAGCGACACCGGCGTCGGGATGGTCGGCGTCCCTCCGCTCAGCACCGTCGCCGCGCTCTCCCGGTCGACCAGCGCCACGTAGCGCAGCCCCTGCGAGCCGTGCCGGGTGACGATATCCTCGAGCCGCGCCGGCCCCTGCGCGGGACCGAGCGACGCGCTCTCCCACAGGTCCGCGTAGACGTCCTCGAGCAGCTTGTCGCCGTCCCCGCGGATGACGACGTCGGCCGCCTTGTCGAGGGCGCGCTGGGCGAGCACCACGGTGATGGCGAGCGAGAGGGCCGCGAGCAGCGCGATGGCGATGCGCGCCACCGGAAGCCAGCGTGACCAGCGCCTCACCTGCTGCGCCTGCGCTTGCCGCTCGGTCATCGGAGGGGGCCCACCGCTCGAAGATACCGCCAAGGTCATGGTGCGCGGCACACTCCTGATGCAAGGCCATCGCCAGCGCGGCAGGCCGGTAAAAACCATGGGCGTCAGGCAAGAACTGCGGAATCCGCACGTGCGGATCGGCCGTTCCCGCAGCCCCGGTCCCGCACGCTTCCGCGTTTCCCCCGCGTTTCCCCCCGACGCACCGCGGCACGAGCCGTGCACTCGCCACCGGCCAGCACCCCATGTGGATCGTCAGCCTGGCCCTGCGCCGCCCCTACACCTTCGTCGTCGTGGCGATGCTGATCGCCGTCCTCGGCGTCTTCGAAGTGCTGCAGATGCCGACCGACATCCTCCCGGAGATCGACATCCCGGTCGTCGCCGTCGTCTGGACCTACAGCGGCCTCCCGCCGGAGGACATGGAGCAGCGCTTCACCAGCCTCTTCGAGCGCTCGCTGACCACGACCGTGAACGGCATCGAGCACATCGACAGCCAGTCGCTCTACGGCATCTCGGTGGTGAAGGTGTTCTTCCAGCCGGGCACCAAGATCGAGATGGGCAACGCGCAGATCACGGCCATCTCGCAGACGCTGCTCAAGCAGTTCCCCGTCGGGGCCACGCCGCCGCAGATCATCAACTACAGCGCCTCCAACGTCCCCATCCTCCAGGGCTCGGTCCACTCCGACACGATGCCGGAGCAGACGCTCTTCGACCTCTCGTCGAACTTCCTCCGCGTCGGCATGGCCACGGTGCAAGGCGCGCAGCTGCCCACGCCCTACGGCGGCAAGCAGCGGCAGGTGATGGTCGACATCGACCTGCCCCGCCTCTACGCGCTCGGCCTGTCGCCGCAGGACGTGAACCTGGCGGTGCAGGCGCAGAACCTCGTGCTCCCGTCGGGAACGGCGAAGATCGGTGACCAGGAGCTGCTCTTCCGCCCCAACGGTAGCCCCGACGCCGTCGCGCAGATCGCCGCGCTCCCGCTCAAGACGGCGCACGGCGCGACGGTCCTCCTCGGCGACGTCGCGACCGTGCGTGACGGCTTCGCGCCGCAGACCAGCCTCGTGCGCGCCAACGGCCGCCGTGGCGTGCTCGTCACCATCCTCAAGAGCGCCGGCTCGTCGACCCTCGACATCGTCAACCGGGTCAAGAAGGCCATCCCCGCGCTGATCGCCACCTTGCCGCCGGCGTTCAAGCTCGACTTCCTCTTCGACCAGTCGCTCTACGTGCGCGCGGCCATCGGCGGCGTCCTCAAGGAGGCGAGCATCGCCGCCGGGCTCACCGCGCTGATGATCCTGCTCTTCCTCGGCAGCTGGCGGAGCACGCTCATCGTCGTCACCTCG